>JBPCQU010000175.1:0-4011 GCA_050997795.1 Solirubrobacteraceae bacterium
CCGCCGGCCGCTATCCGCGACCTTGCTCTATCCCCACTCCATCGCCAGCTGTTCGTGGGTGGGGGCAACGACCTCCTCGTGCCAGGCCCGGTGCAGTTCCACCAGCGAGAGGAGTCCGCGGTCGGTGAAGTACCGGGGCCGCAGCGCCCTGTCGACTTGTGGGACGTGGCTGAGCGCCCACAGGGACCTGCGTCCCGCGTAGACGGCCTGCCACGCCTGTCTGGGCTTGATCCCGAGGGCGATGAGGTTGCGCACGATCGTTGGTCGGCGCTTCCAGTGGTGCAGCAGAATCGCGCGCAGCCGACGCCGGATATGGGCATCGAGCGCGCGCAACACGTACTCCTCGCCAGGCTCGCAGCCCCGGAAGAACTGATGCCATCCGATCACCCACGCGTTGACCTGGAGGATGCACGCGTTGAACGTGCGTCCCCAAATTCGCGGCGTGAGATCGCGGATCCTGCCCATCGCGTTGCGCTTGGTGCGCACCGACAGCAGCACCTCCATAATCCCGGTCTGCGGATCTAATCGCAGCCGAAACCCGAGGAAGTGACGATCCTCCGGACGGGCAACAGCCGACTTGGACCGGTTGATCTTCAGACGCAAGCGCCCTTCGATGAACCCGGCCAGGCTGGCCATCACCCGCTGCCCAGCCCGCTCGCTGCGCACATAGACGTTGCCGTCATCCGCGTAACGAACGAACCTGTGACCCCGCCGGTCGAGCTCCCAATCGAGCTCGTCCAGCACGATGTTCGACAGCAACGGTGAGAGTGGCGAACCCTGGGGCACGCCCTCCTCGTTCCCGATCACCACACCGTCCGGCAGCACGATCTTGGCCTTCAGCAACCGTCCGATCAGCACGAGCAGCCGCCGATCCCCAACTCGCTGCGCGAGCCGGGACATCAACCGCTGGTGGCAGACGCGATCGAAGAATTTCTCCAGATCGATGTCCACCACCCACTCGCAGCCGTCGCCGAGATGCTCTTTGGCCTCCTCGACCGCCGTGTGGCAACTACGTCCTGGTCTGAACCCGTGACTTGACGGATGGAACGTCGGCTCGAACACCGGCTCGAGTACCTGACGCACGGCCTCACAGACCACCCTGTCGCTCACGTTCGGGATCCCCAACCCGCGCTTCCCGCCGCCTGCCTTCGGGATCTCGACCCGGCGCGTCGCGCCAGGCCGATACCTCCCATCCAGCAGACCGGCGGCCAGCTTCGGGCCGGCAATCGGCCACTGCACCAGCAGCTCGCCGACCATCAGCCCATCAGGGCCGGGTGCTCCCTTGTTCGACACCACCTTCAACAACGCCGCCGACAAGCGGCTGACAACCTCCTCCATCGTCACCGGCGTGACGTTCTCCACGTTGACGATCGCCTCCGGCACCCTCGCCTTCGCCTCCGCGAACTGGTCCACGGACGCTCGACGAGCGGCCCCTCTCGGGTTTTCTGCTGTTGCGATCGGCAGGCGAAGCTGTCCCGCCGTTTGCTCAACCGGGATCGCCTTCCCTTGCGAACCGGGACTCGACCCAGCACGCTCAGCAGGCATTACGCCCGCCTTCCAGTACTACGCGATCCTCCGACTTCTGCCGGGCCATCAGCCTCCGTTCCTTCTTCCTCGGGCATACCGGCCTTTCGGCCGGAACCCGGCAGATCTCCTGGGGTAAGACGCTGAGATTTCGCCGCGATCGCGTCGCCAATACGCTCCTCGGGACCAACAGGAACAGGGCATCGCTGCTGGCGGCCAGCTCACCCACCCGAAGGACGCCTTACGGCGCTTCACTCTCGTTCGCGACCACGACACATCTATGGCTTCCTTCAGACCCGCCCTCACGGAAGCCTCCGCAGCGCCAATCCAGGCCGCACTGGAGACCGCCCGGTGAACTCCGAGCCGCGCCCTTGCCTCGTCGATGTCGGGTTCCCCCTGTCAGGGCCCCGGGTCAGGACTTCCACCTCCGATCTCAAACGTCATGCCCAGCACACCGCTGCGGAAGAAGCCGCCGCAGCCATCACCTGGCGGGCCGCTCTCTGTCCGACACGGTCCCACCAGGGGGGTCAGTTCTCAACCGGCGCTACGGGGTCAATTCTCAACCGGCCTTGACAGGGACAGCGATCAACGTGATCCGCGATGCCCTCGGGCACACCAGCCTGGCGGTGACCGACCGCTACCTACGCGACGTCGCGCCCACCCACGTGATCGACACGATGCGCGCCCGGCGGTGGGAGAGCGCGTAGCCTGCCCTCGTGAAGGTCGGTGCGATCATCAAGCTCATCGAGGACGACGGCTGGGAGCACGTAGCGACTCGCGGAAGCCACCGCCAGTATCGCCACCCGACCAAGCCGGGCAAGGTGACCGTACCCGGCAAGCCCTCCCGGGATCTTGCCCCGAAGCCTTGAAGCGAGCATCCTTCGCCAGGCAGGACTGACGCGATGACCGATCCCGAGCGCTACACAATCCTTCTTGAACAGGCCGATGATGGTGGCTGGGGGGCCTGGTCGCCCGACTTGCCTGGCTGCGTCGCGCTCGGCGACACGATCGATGAGACCGTGGCCGAGATGCGCGAGGCGATCGCCTTTCACCTCGAGGGCCTGGCCGCTGACGACGACCCGGTCCCCAAGCCCACCGGTCCGGGCGTCTACATCGAGCAGCACGCCGCCGCAGTCGCCTAACGGCCCTGACGCCTGACCGCACCGCCCTCCGCCGGGCTAAAGCCTCGTTCGATCGCGCGCGGAAACCTCAACCGCGGCGGCAACGACGAGCCGATGCTCCCGCGCCTCGTTGAGTCACGAAATGCATCCATAACGTGCAGCTCCTATGTCAAGTCGGAGGGCGTTGAGGCGCCTTCGACACTCGAGGAGGTGACGAGCGCAGGGAAGCCGTGGGGTGGTCCTGACGCCGGAATCCCGCGTTTCTGCAACGGCTAGGTTGCGGACCGGGGCGTTGTGAGGCGATCTGCGGGCGTGCGAGGACCGACCGCGACGTATCGGTCGCGGACGTGAGTGGCTCGGGCCCCGGCCCTGTTTAGCTGCGAGGGTCGCGTCCGTCGGCCGGCGCCGTCAAGATCGTTCGTCTGGTGGGGCGCTTCATCTTGACTGCGCCAACGGCGGGCGCGGTCAGGCAGCCAAGATGGCAGGAGCAGAGAGCTCGGTGAGATCGCGGATCATGCGGCGGTGGATGACATCGGAGAGATGGCGTTTGAGGATCCGGCGGGCCTCCTTCTTGGTGTGGCCGTGGGCGCGGGCGTTGGCGTAGAGCGCCTGGGCGCGCGGCTCGCAGCGCAGCTGGGTGATCGCCATCCGGTAGAGGATCGCGTTGATGCGCCGGTTACCGCCGGGGTTGTAGCGGTGGCGGACCGGCTCGCCGGGGCCCTCGCCGGTGGAGGCGACCAGCGGCGCGGTCCCGTTAAAGCGGGCGAACCCGCCCTCGGTGAACCGGCGCGGGTCGCCAGCCTCGACCAGCAGCTCGGCAACCGACACGGTCGACAGCCCGCACAGCTGCTCAAGGGTGCTGCCGTTCGCCTGCACGAACACGCGCAGCTCGCGCGTGATCTGCTTGTCCTCTTGATCGAGCTTGGCAATCTGGGCGCGGTAGGCGCCGAGCAGCCTGAGCCTCAGCGCGGTCGGCGGATCGAATCGTCGACGATGGGTCAGGCGATGAACCGCGGCCAGGCGGGAGCGAACCGCCTTTGAATCGGGCAGCTGCTCGATCAGCCCCAGCGGCAGATCGCCCAGCAACGCCTCGGCCTCGTTCAGCAGATGCTGGCGGCGGTTAAGCAGCGAGCAGCGCGCCTGCCACCAGACTGCCAACAGCTCGCTCTGCTCGTCAGGGCCGGCGTCCTGGCCGGCGCGTTTGAACGCCCGCGGCAGCAGCGGGTGCGCGAGCGTCTCACGCGCGACCCGCTCAGAGTCAAGCGTGTCTGACTTGCCGCGCTGCCGCGCGCGATCATGGCCAGCGGTGCGGTTGGGGCACACATCACGCGCGTCATAGCCGCGGCCGGCCAAGAAGATCGCGGTG
>JBPCQU010000195.1:0-7033 GCA_050997795.1 Solirubrobacteraceae bacterium
GCGGCATCCGTTCTTCGTCGCTTCGCAGTACCACCCCGAGTTCAAGTCACGCCCCGAGCGGCCGGCGCCGCTGTTCCGGGAGTTCGTCGGCGCCGCGCTCGAGCACGCCGAGTCCACGCCCGGGACCGGCGGAGCACCCGAGACACCCGATGCGCCCGAGACGTCCGCGCACGGGCGCGCTCCCGCCGGCGGCGGGCGGGACGTCACCGTCTCGCGCGGCGGCGGATAGCGTCCGCGGCGGAAGCGGTGAGGCGGGCGAGCGACACGGAGCGCGCGCGGCTGCACGCGACGTTCGAGGCGTTGTGCCGGATCGAGAGCCCCTCGGGCCGTGAGCGGGCATGCGCCGACTGGGTCATCGCTGAGCTGCGGGCAATCGGACTCGATGTGCACGAGGACGCGAGCTCCGCGATCGTCGGATCCGACGCGGGTAACCTGCTGGCGCGCGTGCCGGGCAGCGGCGAGGCGAGCATCCTCGTCTGCGCCCACCTCGACACGGTCCCGCCGGTCGCGCCGATCGAGCCCGTGCTCTCAGACGGCTACTGGCGCAACGCCAACGAGGGCATCCTCGGGGCCGACAACAAGTCGGCGGTCGCGGTGGCGATCGAGCTCGCCCGGCGGCTGACGGCGGGCGCGCAGACCTCGCCGGTCGGGGTCGAGCTGCTGTTCACGGTCTGCGAGGAGATCTCGCTGCGCGGCTCGAGGGAGTTCGACGTCTCGCAGCTGGATAGTGCGTTCGGGTACGTGTTCGACCACGCCACCCCGATTGGGGAAGTGGTGGTCGCGTCCCCCACCCACTACCGCATCGTCGCCGGGTTCCGCGGCCGGGCCGCGCACGCCGGAGTCAGGCCCGAGACCGGGCGCAGCGCGATCGCCGCCGCCGCGGCAGCGATCGCCGCGATGTCCCTCGGCCGGCTCGACCCCGGAACGACGGCGAACGTCGGCCTGATCGACGGGGGCACGGCGATCAACGTGATCCCCGAGCGCTGCCGGGTGGAGGCCGAGGTCCGCAGCCTCGACGAGAAGCGAGCGGCTACCGTGGCCACGGAGATGGTCGACCATCTCCAAGACGCGGCCAATGCAGCCGAGTGTGACCTCGACGTCAACGTCGAGCGGATGTTCAGGGGCTACCGGACCGGTCCACGCGCCCCGCAGCTGGCCGTCGCCGAGCGCGCGCTGCGCGCCTGCGGCTACGAGCCCAGGCAGATCGAGTCGGGCGGCGCCTCTGACGCCAATTCGTTTCAGACGGCGGGCTTTGCCTGCACCAACCTCGCCGACGGCACCGAGCGCAACCACGAGCCGGGCGAGCGGATCAGCGCGCAGGCGCTCGAGAGCCTGCTCGAGCTCGCGATCGCGCTCGTCGACGAGGCCGCCAAGGAGCTGATGCCGGCATGAGTCAAAGCGGAGCAGGCCCCGCAGGCGCCGGCGAGTTTGAGCCGATCGCGACCGAGGTCCGCTGGACGGGCGAGATCTTCACCGCCGGCGTCGAGCGTTTCCGCTACCCCGACGGCGACGAGGTGAGCCGCGAGAAGGTCTGGCATCCCGGCGCGGTCGGGATCCTCGCCGTCGACGCCGAGCACGTTTGGTTAACGCGCCAGCCCCGTGAGGTGGCGGGGTTGACGGCTTCGCTCGAGATCCCGGCCGGCAAGCGCGACGTCGCCGGCGAGCCGCCGCTGCAGACCGCCCAGCGCGAGCTCTCCGAGGAGATCGGCAAGCGCGCCGCGACCTGGGAGGAGATCAAGGTCTTCTACACCAGCCCCGGCTTCAGTGACGAGCGGATCTGGTGGTATCTCGCCCGTGACCTCGACGACGACCCCGGCGCCGAGCCCGACGCCGGCGAGCGGATCGAGATCGTCGCGTGGCCGCTCGATCAGCTGGACGCCGCGATCGCCGAGTGCCAGGACTCGAAGTCCCTGATCGCATTGCTCTGGCTCACCGCCCGCTGATCTCCGCACGGCCGCCCCCAGCCGCAGGACTGCCGCTCGGTGCCCCGAATACGGACCCGATGGCTACGATCGCCAAAGCCTCCGCTGAGCAGCGACATGTGACCGATCTGACGCTCGAGTTCCTGGCCACGCTCGAGCTCGAACGCGGCCTGTCGCGCAACACGCTCGAGGCCTACCGGTCAGACCTGCAGCAGTACGGGGCGTTCCTGGCCCGGCTGGGGAGTGACCCGCTCGAAGTCGGCCCTCGCGACCTGGCCGCTTTCATCTCCGAGCTCGCCGCCGGCCGCGAGGGCAAGCCGCCCGTCGCCGCGGCGACGCTGCAGCGCAAGGTCGCCTGCCTGCGCTCGTTCTACCGTCACCTGCGCCGCGAGCAGATCAGCGACCACGACCCGACGGCGGAGTTGCGCCCGCCGCGCTCTCCCGGGCGCTTGCCGAAGGTGCTCAGCCGTGACGAGGTCGGACGCCTGCTGGCCCAGCCGCGGGGAGCCTCGCCCGCGGCCCTCAGGGACCGCGCCCTGCTCGAGACGATGTACGCGTGCGGGCTGCGCGCCTCGGAGGCGACCACGCTCTCCCTTACCGAATTGGACCTCGAGGCCGGAATCCTGCGTGCCCGCGGCAAGGGATCGAAGGAGCGCCTGGTCCCGATCGGGAGCAAGGCGGTCGAGACGCTGGAGGCTTACCTCAGCCGGGGGCGTCCGCGGCTCGTCGGGCTGCGCGACGAGCCGCGCGTGTTCGTCAACCTACGCGGCTCGGGCCTGTCCCGCCAGGGGCTGTACAAGATCGTCCAGGGCCACGCCCGCAGCGCCGGGCTCGAGCGCCGGATGAGCCCGCATACGCTGCGCCACACGTTCGCCACGCACCTGCTCGCGGGCGGCTGCGACCTGCGCTCGCTGCAGGAGATGCTCGGCCACGCGGACATCGGCACCACGCAGATCTACACCCATCTGTCGACCGGCCGGCTTCGCGACGTCTACTTCGACGCGCACCCGCGCGCACAGATCGTCCGCCACGACTCAGAACAACGACCGAGTGGATAGCAACGTGGGGATCACGCACTTCGACGATGCCGCCACCCACGATTACCAGCTTGCGCACCTGCGCGGCCGCTGGACGCTGCTGGGCGAGGCGGCAGGGTGCGTCACGGTCGGGGTGCGGCGGATCCAGGTCGCGGCTGGGGGTTGGTCGACGCCCGCCCACGAGCACGGCCGCTCAGAGGAGATCTTCTACGTCCTGTCGGGCTCGGGCGTCTCGTGGCACAAGGGCGCGACGGCCGAGATCGGCCCGGGGGACGCGATCCTGTACCGCCCCCGCACCGGACCGCACACCGTGCACGCGGACGAGCCGCTCGACGTGCTCGCGTTCGGCACCCGCGATTACGACGAGAGCCCCAGGTTCCCGCAGCTCGGGATGTCGCTCGTCGGTGGCCGCGCCGTGCAGAGCTCCGTCGGCTCCAGAGATCGGGCGCCGATCCAGTTCGTGCTCGAGGCCGAGCACGGTCCGCCTGAGCTACCCGCGACGCCGGGTCCCCGGCCGGCGACGCTGGTTAACCTGGACGAGCTCGAGCCGGCGCGGCTGCAGCGCCCGCGCGTGGAGCGCACGCGACGCAACTTCGGTCGTGCGCTGGGCTCTCAACGCTCCGGTCTGCAGCACGTCGAGGTGGCGCCCGGCAAGGAGTCCACCGCGCAGCACTGCCACTCGATCGAGGAGGAGATCTTCGTGATCCTCGACGGCGAAGGGGTGCTGGTGCTCGATCGCGAGGAGACCGCCGTGCGCCCCGGCCACGTGGTTGCGCGGCCCGCCGGCACCGGGGTCGCGCACGTGTTCCGGGCCGGTGAGCGCGGTCTGACCTATCTCGTCTACGGGACCCGCGACCCCGGCGACGTCTGCTACTACCCGCGCTCGAACAAGATCGCCTTCCGGGGCGTCGGCGTGATGGCGCGCCTCGAGCGGATCGAGGACTACTGGGACGGCGAGGACTGAGCCGGGACCGGCGGGCCTTCGTGGTCGTGCTCGACGCGTGCGGCGTCGGCGCGCTGCCCGACGCCGCCGAGTACGGCGACGCGGGCGCCAACACGCTGGCCCACCTGGCCGAGGCGGCCGGCGGGCTCACGCTGCCCGCGCTCGAAGCCCTCGGGCTGGGGTCGATCCTCGAGCTCGCGGGCGTGGCGCCGGCCGGGAAGCCGGTGCTCCACGGCCGGCTGCACGCGCTCGGGCCGGGCAAGGACTCGACCGCGGGTCACTGGGAGCTGATGGGAGTGCTGGCGGCCGCCCGGATGCCGACGTACCCCTCGGGCTTCCCCGACGAAGTCATCGATCTCGTCCGCGAGGCCAGCGGCCGAGGCGTGCTGTGCAACCGCCTCAGCAACGGGCTCGAGGCGATCGAGCGCTTCGGGTCAGACCACTTGCGTGGGGGGGAGCTGATCGTCTACACGAGCCAGGACTCGGTGCTCCAGATCGCGGCGCACGTCGAGGTCGTCGCCCCCGAGCAGCTGTACTCGATCTGCGCCGAGATGCGGGCCCGGCTGCCGCCCGAGCACGCGGTCGGACGGGTCATCGGCCGCCCGTTCGCTGGACCGGCGGGACGCTTCGAGCGAACCGACGGGCGGCGTGACTTCGCGGTCGCGCCGCCGACGGCCAGCTACCTGCAGGAGCTGCAATCGAGCGACGTAGAAGTCCACTCGGTGGGCAAGGTCGGGCAGCTGTTCGCCGGGGTCGGAATCGACGTCCAGCACCCGGGCCCGACGAACGCGAGTGCGCTCGCGCAGACGACTGAGCTGATCAGCACGCTCGACCGGGGCTTCGTGTTCACGAACCTGATCGACACCGACCAGGTCTACGGCCACCGCCATGACGTCGCCGGCTTCGCCCGCGCGCTCGAGGAGATCGACGACTGCGTGGCGCGCTGGCTCGAGCTATTGGGGGGAGGTGACCTGCTAGTGCTGACTGCGGATCACGGCTGTGACCCCACGTCTGAGCGGACCGATCACACCCGCGAGCACGCACCGTTGTTGGCGACCTTTACGGGGCACGGTTCCCGCCGTCACGACGGCCCGCTGTCGGATGTCGGCGCTAGCGTGCTGAGCTGGACGTGCGGCCGCGAGGCCACCGGGCTGCCGGGACGCTCGTTCGTGTAACAACCAGGGTCGATGCCCGAGCTGCCCGAAGTCGAGACAATCCGCCGCCAGCTGGGGCCGCACCTCGTGGGACGCACGATCGTCGCGGTCGAGATCCTCGATCCGCGCTGGACGCGGCCCGTGCCGCCGAGCGTCGTGGAGGAGCTGCTCCACGGCCGGCGGGTGCAAGCGGTGCGACGGTCGGGCAAGTACCTCGTCTGGGAGCTCTCAGGCGACCTGCACCTGCTGGTGCACCTGCGGATGACGGGTTCGCTGCTGGTGCACCCGGCGGTCGAGCCGCTTCACACCCGGGTGCGGTTCGAGCTCGATGGCGGTGACCGCGTCCTGTACGTCGACCCGCGCCGCTTCGGGACCGGACACGTCCTCGCCGGCACCGACGCCCGCGACGCTTATCTGGCGCAGCGGATCGGGGTCGAGCCGTTGACGCCGGAGTTCACGCCCGAGCACCTGCGCGCGATCGCCCGGGGCCGGCGGGCGCCGGTCAAGTCATTCGTGCTCGACCAGCGCCGGATCGCCGGGGTCGGCAACATCTACGCCGACGAAGCTCTGTTCCGGGCGCGGATCCATCCACTGCGTCCCGCCGGCGCGCTCACCCGGTCACAGCTCTCTGACCTGCGCGAGGCGATCGAGAGGGCGCTGCTGGCCGGGATCGAGGCAAAGGGGGCGACGATCAGCGATTTCCGTGACGTCGACGGCGCTCGCGGGTCGTTCCAGGACCGCTTCCTGGTCCACCGCCGCGAGGGGGAGCCCTGTCCGCGCTGTGGGACGGCGATCAGAAAGATCGTCGTGGGGGGCAGGGGGACGTACGTGTGCGAGCGCTGCCAGCAGCCGGATGACTCGGGCGCCGCCCAATCAGGCGAGGCAGGATGCCGAGCGGGCGGCTAGCCCGAGCACGCCGCCAGCGCGTCCCGGCTGAGGACCGAAAGCGCTCAGGCGGCGCGTAGCTTGGCCAGGCGTCCGGTGCGATCGGCGGCTAGGAGCTCGTCGAAGCCGCCGAGGGGCTCGCCGTCGATCACGATCTGCGGGAAGGTGACCATCCCGGTCAACTCGGAGAGCTTGGCGCGACCGTCCGGGTCCTTTGCCAGATTGACCTCTTCGAAGCTTATTTCGCGACGACCGAGCAACATCTTCGCGCTCGCGCACCTGGAGCAGTTGTCGGTGGTGTAAACGGTGACGGGTCTCATAACTTCACAAAGTATAGCGAAGGGTTGACCCGTGCCGGGACCGCTCAAGACCGAGGCGATCGTGCTGCGCTCGATCCGCTACGGCGAGGCCGATCGGATCCTGCACCTGTACACGCCCGCCCACGGCCGGCTGAGCGCGATCGCCAAGGGAGCACGGCGTGCCCGCAGCCGCTTCGGGGCGCGGCTCGAGCCGTTCTTTCACATCCGCGCGGTGCTCCACGAGGGACGCAGCGATCTGCTGACCGTCACCAGCGTCGACACTGTCACCGTCCACGGAGCGCTCCGGGACCACGCTGCGACGCTCGACGCCGCCGCGCGGGCCTGCGATGCGGTCACACGGCTGTTCGAGACCTCTGACCCACACCCCGAGGTGTTCAGGCTGCTCGCCAACGAGCTCGGGCTGCTGCACGCCGACGCGGCCCAGGCGCGGGCCGCTAATGGGCTTGCCTTTCGCCTCAAGCTGCTGCTCGCGGCCGGGATCGTGCCACAGCTCTCGGCCTGCGCGGTGTGCGGGGAGACCGAGCACTTGCGCGGCTTCTCGGGCGCCGCCGGCGGCGTCGTCTGCAGCTCGTGCGAGGCCGCGGCGTTCGCACTGGACGAGGAGGCCTACCGGTTCCTGGTCGGGGCGCTCGGCGCGCCGCTCGCGCAGGCGCCCGAAGGCTCGGCCCGCGCGCTGCGACAGGTGGAGCGAGCGATCGGCGAGACGGCCGAGCACCACGCGCACGTGCGCCTGCGGCCGCTGCTCGCCGACTGAGGTCGGGGCCGAGGCCTC
>JBPCQU010000241.1:0-11003 GCA_050997795.1 Solirubrobacteraceae bacterium
GCGCAGAGCCAGGCCTGGCCGGCGATCGCCTCCGGAGAGCACGTCCTGATCTCGGCGCCGACCGGCTCGGGCAAGACCCTGGCCGCGTTCCTGTACGCGATTGACCAGCTCGCCAACGACCCCGGGCGCGCCACCGACCCCAAGCAGCGAAAGACCAGCCTCGTCTACGTCTCGCCCCTGAAGGCGCTCTCCTACGACATCGATCGCAACCTCCGCACGCCGCTGCGGGGCATCGGCGCGCAGCTCGAGGTCGCGGTCCGCACGGGTGACACCCCCCAGCGTGAGCGCCAGCGGATGCTCCGCGAGCCGCCTGACATTCTGATCACGACCCCCGAGTCGCTGTACCTGATGTTGACCGGCCGCGCCCAGGCGGTGTTCGAGGACGCCCGCTGGGTGATAATCGACGAGATCCACGCCGTTGCCTCGACCAAGCGCGGGGCCCACCTCGCGCTGACGCTCGAGCGCCTCACCCATGCCGCGGGCAACGACGTCCAGCGGATCGGCCTGTCGGCGACCCAGAACCCGCTCGAGGAGGTCGGGCGCTTCATGGTCGGTCCGCACCGGAAGTGCCGGGTAGTCGACACCGGCGTACGCAAGCAGCTCGACCTGAAGATCCACGTGCCGGTCGAGTCGATGGTCGAACCCGACGACACCCCCGCCGTCAACCTGGATCCGCTCAACGGTGGCACCGAAGCCACCCGCCGATCGATCTGGCCGGCGATCTACCCCGAGCTGCTCGAGCTGATCCAAGCCCACAAGTCGACGATCCTGTTCGTCAACAACCGCCGCGCCGCCGAGCGCCTCGCGCTTCGCCTCAACGAGCTCGCGGACAAGGAAATCGCCCGCAGCCACCACGGCTCGCTCGCCCGCGAGGAGCGCACCGTCGTCGAGGAGCTGCTCAAGGCCGGCGAGCTGCCGTGCCTGGTCGCGACCTCGAGCCTCGAGCTGGGGATCGACATGGGCGCCGTCGACCTCGTGATCCAGGTCGAGTCGCCCAAGTCGGTGGCGCGTGGGCTGCAGCGGATCGGGCGTGCCGGGCACTCCGTCGGCGACGTCAGCCGCGGCCGGATTTTCCCCAAGTTCCGCGGTGATCTGCTCGAGTGCGCGGTCGTGGCCAAGCGGATGCGCGAGGCGGCGATTGAGACCACCGTCGTACCGCGCAACGCGCTCGACGTGCTCGCCCAGCAGATCGTCGCGATCGCCGCCGCCGCGCCCGACGAGCAGCCGGTCAGTGTCGATGACCTGTTCGCGCTAGTCACGCGCACGTATTCCTACTCCGAGCTTCCGCGAGCCCAGCTCGAGAACGTGCTCGACATGCTCGATGGCCGCTATCCGAGTTCGTCTTTCGCCGAGCTCCGTCCGCGGATCGTTTGGGATCGCGTCGCCGGGACGATCCGCGCGCGCCCCGGTGCCCGCCAGCTCGCGGTCACCAACGCCGGGACGATCCCCGACCGCGGCCTGTACGCGGTCACGCTCCCCGACGGCCGCCGCGTCGGCGAGCTCGACGAGGAGATGGTCTACGAGGCGCGTCCCGGCCAGACGTTCCTGCTCGGCGCGAGCACCTGGCGGATCGAGGAGATCGGCCGCGACCGGGTGATCGTCACCCCGGCCCCCGGCCTGCCCGGCGCGGTCCCGTTCTGGAAGGGCGACGGGATCGGCCGCCCCAAGGAGCTCGGCGAGGCGATCGGCGCGTTCGCCCGCTGGGCGGTTGACCAGTCGCCCGAGACGCTCGAGCGTGACTACGATCTCGACCGGCGTGCGGCCAAGAACCTGGTCGAGTTCGTCTCCGAGCAGCAGCAGGCCACGCGCGTGGTGCCGTCAGACCGGACGATCGTCGTGGAGCGGTTTCGGGATGAGATTGGCGACTGGCGTCTGTGCGTGCTCAGTCCGTTCGGGGGCCGCGTCCATGCCGCGTGGTCGCTCGCCCTGAGCGCACGGATCCGCGACCAGTTCGGCCTCGAATCGGACGCGATCTACTCCGATGATGGGATTATCGTCCACCTCCCCGACGCCGAGGAGCCGCCGGGCGCGGAGCTGGTGATGCTGGAGCCCGCCGAGATCGAGGACCTGGTGGTGGCCGAGCTCGGCTCGTCGGCGCTGTTCGGTGCCCGCTTTCGCGAGAACGCCGCGCGCGCGCTGCTGATCCCGCGCGCGCGGCCGGGCAAGCGCACACCGCTCTGGCAGCAGCGACTGAAGTCCCAGTCGCTGCTCGAGGTGGCCAAGCAGTACGGGGAGTTTCCGATCGTGCTCGAGACCTACCGCGAGTGCCTGCGCGACGTGCTCGACGTGCCCGGCTTGGTGGAGCTCGTGACCAAGCTGCACCGCCGCGAGCTGACTCTGGTCGAGGTCGAGACCCCGACCGCGTCGCCGTTCGCATCCTCGCTGCTGTTCGACTACGTGGCGACCTACATGTACGAAGGCGACACGCCGAACGCCGAGCGCCGCGCGGCCGCGCTGTCGCTCGACCGCGACCTGCTGCGCGAGCTCCTCGGCCAGGAGGAGCTCCGCGACCTGATCGACCCGGGCGCGCTCGACCAGGTGGAGTCCGACCTGCAGTGCCGCTCTGAGAACGCGCGGGCCGCCAACCGCGAAGGGTTGCTCGACGTGCTGCGCCGCGTCGGGGATCTGAATCTGGACGAGGCGAGCGGGCGTGTCCTGGCGGGCCTCGACGCCGCCGCGATGCTCGAGGCACTCCGCGCCGAGCGCCGCGCGGCGGGCGTGCGGGTGAACGGCGAGGAGCGCTGGATCGACGCCGCCGACGCCGGGCTGTATCGCGATGCGCTCGGTGCCGCCCCGCCCGGCGGGCTGCCGGCCTCCTTCTTGGAGGACGTTCCCGACGCGCTCGCGCGGTTGGCCAAGCGCTTCGCCGCCACCCACGGGCCGTTCACGACCGCCGAGGTCAAGGCGCGCTACGGGATCGACGCCTCGGCCGCGCTGCGCGAGTCCGAGCGCGACGGCGCGCTCGTCCAAGGCGAGCTTCGTCCCGGCGGGAGCACCCGTGAGTGGTGCGATCCCGAAGTGCTGCGCCGCCTGCGCCGCGCCTCGCTGGCCGTGCTGCGCAAGGAGATCGAGCCCGCCGAGCAGCGCGAGCTGGCCCGCTTCCTCCCCGCCTGGCAGGGAGTCGACCGCCACCCAGCGTCGGGGGCCGGCGTCGACCGGCTGCGCGAGGCGCTCGTGCCGCTGCAGGGGCTTCCGCTGGCCGCCGAGGTCTGGGAGCGCGACGTCCTGCCCCGCCGGGTGGGCGCGTACTCGCCCGCCTGGATAGATCAGCTGTGCGCGAGTGGCGAGCTGGTGTGGATCGGCGCCGGAGCGCTCGGGCGCAACTCGGGACGGGTCGCGCTCTACTTCCGCGAGGACCTGGCCGTGCTCGGTCCGCCGAATCGGACCCCCACCCACCCGGTGCCCTCGGGCGAGCAGCACGAGGCGGTGAGCCAGCGGCTCGCCGCGGGCGCGTGCTTTTTCACCGACCTGCTCGTAGACGTTGAGCTGTCGCCCGAGGAGATCCAGGAGGCGCTCTGGGATCTCGCCTGGGCCGGCGCCGCGACCAATGACGCCTTCGCGCCGCTGCGCGCGCCCCGCCTCACGCTCGCGCGCGCCCAGCGAGAGCACACCCGCCGCGCCGCGCGCCGCTCCGGACGCTTCGGCGCCGCGCGCCGCCGCAACGCCGCCGCCGCTCAGGTCCAGGGCCGCTGGTCTCTGACCGCGCCGCTGCTGCGCGATCAGGTCGATCCGGTAGCGCGTCGGCGCGCACTGGCCGAATTGCTGCTCGAGCGCTACGGCATCCTGACGCGCGAACAAGTGTTGGCCGAGGGCGTCCCGGGGGGCTTCTCGGCGATCTACTCCGAGCTCTCGCAACTCGAGACGATCGGCGTCGCGCGCCGTGGTTACTTTCTGGAGGGACTCGGCGGGGCTCAGTTCGCCCTCCCGGGCGCGGTCGAACGGTTGCGCGGCCACGGCGGCGATGACGCCCAGCGCCCGCTCGTGCTCGCCGCCGTCGATCCCGCGCAGCCCTACGGCGCGGCGCTCCTCTGGCCAAAGGGACGCGAGAATCACCCACCCGCCCGCCGGCGCCCCGCGCGGGCCGCCGGCGCGTACGTGGTGCTCGTAGGCGGCGAGCCGATCGTCTACCTGGAGCGTGGCGGCCGCGCTCTCCAGACGCTCGTCGAGCCTGGCGATCAGCGGCTGGAGCCAGCGCTCTCGGCGCTCGTCGAGTACGTTCGCGGCGGGCGGATCAAGCGCCTGGCGCTCGAGAAGGTCGACGGCGAGCCGGCGATGAGCTCGGCGCTCGCGCCGGCGCTGACCGCGCTCGGGTTCCAGGAGGGGCCGCGGCGCCTGACGCTGAGCGCGTAGATGCCCGAGGGCGACACAATCGCCTGGGCGGCGCACCGGATGCGGCCGGTGCTCGCCGGGTACGTGCCCGATCGGATCGTGACTCCCCAGCCCCGGCACCGCATGGACCGCTGGCCCGAGCGGCTGACCGGACGCGCCGTGACCGAGATCCGCACGCGCGGCAAGCACCTGTTTGTGGCCTTCGAGGGCGACCTCGTGATCCACTCACACCTGCGGATGACCGGCTCGTGGGGGGTGTACCCGCCGGGCCGGCGCTGGCGCCGCTCGCCACAGTGCACGTGGTTGTTGCTGGAGCGCGGCGGACATCAGGTGGTGCAGTTCGACGGACACCGTGCTGGAGCTGCTGACCGAGGGCCGGACCCGGTTCGACCAACGCCTCGCCGGCCTCGGACCCGACGTGCTGGCGCCCCAGTTCGACTTTGAGCGCTTCCTGGCCCGGCTTCGAGCCGACGATTCCACGCGTTCGATCGGCGACGCGCTGCTGGACCAGCGCAACGTCGCCGGGATCGGGAACGTGTGGAAGGCCGAGGGCTGCTGGGAGGCGGCTATCGATCCCTGGCGCCCGGTGGCGGCGATCACCGACGCCGAAGCGAAGGCGATCATCGACGGGGTGCGGCCCCGGATGCTCCGCTCGGCCCAAAGTGGCCGGATGGACGGGGAGCCGCGGGTGTTCCGGCGAAACGGACAGCCCTGCCCTCGATGCGGCACCACGATCCTGGTCCGCGGCCAGGGCGCCGATAACCGCACTACCTTTTGGTGTCCGGTATGTCAGCGCTGAGCGCAGTCAAACGAGTGGGACACAAGGGTGCCGACCTGATCGCGCCGGGCAACACCGCCGCCAGCTTCGACGCGGCGCTCGCCGCCGGGGTGGACATGATCGAGTTCGACGTGCTCCGGCTCGACGGCCGGCTGGTGCTCGCCCACGACCGCCGAGATCTCGCTGGGCGAACGCCGCTCACGCTCGCCGAGGGACTCGAGCACCTGGCGTCGAGCCCGTTCTCCGGCGTAGAGCTCGACGTCGACCTCAAGCTGCCGGGCTACGAGCTCGAGGTCGTGGACGCTCTGCGCGCCTATGGGCTACTCGAGCGAGCGCTGATCTCGAGTCAGTTCCGCGAGAGCCTGACCCTGATCCGGGCTCTCGAGCCGGGCGCGCGGCTCGGATGGTCGGTACCCAAGCTCCGCCAGGACCCGTTCCGCAACCCCCTGATGTGGATTCCAGCCTCGGGGGTCGTGCTCGCGTGGCGCGAGCTGCTCCCCCACAGCGCGGCCCGGGCGATCAGGTCCGGCCAGTGCGACGCGCTGATGGCCCAATGGCGGCTGATCACGCCGCGACTGGTGCGAAGCATCGCCGCCGCGGGCGGGGAGCTGTATGCCTGGACGGTCGACGAGCTGCCGCGGATCAGGTCACTTCAGACACTCGGCGTGACCGGAGTGATCAGCAACGACCCGCGGCTGTTCGCGACGCTAACCGGCGGCTGAACGGCTCTAGCGGATCCGGCACTCCCCAGCGCTGTAGCGGGGCGGGCTGCCGAAGTCGGCGTTCCGGTGCCCGCCGGTCGTGCGCCGGGTCGTCTGGCCGAGCAGCCGGCCGGATCGCCTCCAAACGAACTGGATCGTCGCGTCGAACAGTCCGGCGTGCCGCTTGAAGGCAAACGTCGCACCGTCCTGCTGCAGGCCCAAGGAGGACCGCCCGAGCCTGATCGTCGTCGTCCCGCCGCCGGAAATCCTGACGAAGCGTCCCCGCTTGGCCGAGAACGAGTTGAGCTGGATGTTCATCGACAGCCAGGCCGGGAACCCGAGCGAGGGCATCTGGCCACGAACGCCGAGCGTGTTCGGGTAGCGCCTGGTGTCGCAGATGTTGACCGTCGCCCACAGCGACCTCGAGCCCTCGGCGCGCCGCACGGCCCGCTGGATCTGAGCCCGGGTCGGGTTCGTGGCCGCCGCGTGCGCCACCGCCGCCGGGGCCGCCATCGCCGGGGCAGCGGCGGACACACCCGCCAGGAGTACCGTTGTCACCAGCGCGACGCGCACCTCCGCCACGATAACGACCTCGTGATGGATAGCGCCCTGGTTCGTAGTGAGGGTGTGATCGAGTCTCAGACGCTCCCCGAATCGTCCAAGTCCCAGAGCACATGGGACCGGTTTGAGGCGCTTTACCGCTCCAGCCGCGACGACGTGTTCGCGTACGTAGCGACGATGTTGGGCGATCGCGCGGCCGCCGAGGATGTCACCGAGCTGGCGTTCGAGCGGGCGTACCGGCGCCGGCGCACGTTTGACCGCCGGCGCGGCGAGGAGCGCGGGTGGCTGTTCGGGATCGCCCGCAACGCCGCGCTCGACGAGCTCCGGCGCCGCAAGCGCGTCGCGGCGCTGGTGATCGACCCCGAGGACGCCTCGGCCACGGTGCCGGACGGCGCCGAGGTCGCGCTGCGCCGAACGGCGGTCAGGGAGGCGCTTGCGCGGCTCCCCGCGCGCGAGCGCGAGATCGTCGCGCTCAAGTTCCACGCGGGACTGGCGAACGCCGAGCTGGCGCGCGTACTCGGCGTCAGCGAGTCGGCCGCCGGGACGATGCTCTACCGAACCATGGAGAAGCTTAGGAAGGCCTGCGATGCATCGATTTGACCCAGACCCGGCCCCCGAGACCTCGCTCGCGGTGATCGACGCGACGCTCGCCGGCGAGGCGGTCGAGCCCGAGCATGCGGAGCTCGCCGAGCTGACGCTGATTCTCGCCGGCCAGCGTCCGGAGCCGAGCGCTTCCTTCGCGGCCGGCCTCGACGAGCGCGTCGCGCGCCGGTTCGCCGCCCCGGCTTCCGGGCCCGGGCGGCGCTCCCGGCGCCGGTGGCTCTACGCGCCGAGCGCCGCGTTCGGTGTGGCGGCGGCGGTCGCGCTGGTGCTGGTGCTCTCGGCGGGCGGGCCGCGGCGGCCGATAGCCGAGGACCTCTCGTCGGCGCCAGGTCTCGCGGCTCGCACCAGCGCGGGATCGACGGCGAGCGTGCCGCACCCGCCCGCGACGGGCGCCCTGCCCCAGGGCGCGCTGCCGAAGCAGCCGCAATCGGGGCTGTCATCGGGACAGGGCGCGGACGCGGCGCGGCACGCCCCCGGCACGACGTCGTCAGGCCCGCGCGCAGCGTCGTCAGGCGCGAGCGCAACCTCGTCGACCCCGAGCGCAACGTCGTCAACCCCGAGCGCGACGTCGCTAACCCCGGACAGCGGCGCCCCCGCCTCGGCCGACGGCCGTAAGGTCATCCAATCGGCGCAGCTTGCGCTGTCCACTCGCCCCAGCCAGGTCGACGGCGTCGCCCGCCAGGTGTTCGAGGTGGTCGGGGCGCAGAACGGCTTCGTCCAGAGCTCCGACGTAACTGCCAACAACAGCGTCAGCGGCTCCGCCCAATTCCAGCTCAGCGTCCCGAGCGCGAACCTAGCTCAGACGATGTCGGCTCTCTCCCGGCTGCGCGGGGCGGCGGTCGTCTCCCGAACTGACTCGACCCAGGACGTCACGGGGCAGCTCGGCGGCGCCGGTCGGCGACTGGCCGACGCCCGCGCGCTTCGCACCGCGTTGTTGCGCCGGCTCGCCGCGGCCACGACGACGACCGCGATCGACAGCCTCAAGATCCAGATCCGGGACGCCGAGGCTTCGATCTCGAGCGACCTAGCGACGCTGCGCTCGCTTCAGCACCACGTCGACTTCACCCAGATCTCGCTGACCATCAACGCCTCGATGGCGCCGGGGCACCCGGTCTCGAGCGGTGGGTCGTTCACGATCGGCCGGGCCGCCCACGACGCGGGCCGCGTGCTCGTCGTTGCCGCGGGGGTCGCGCTGATAGCGCTCGCAGTCCTTGTGCCGCTGGGGATGGTCGCGGCGATGGTGGCGTGGGTGGCGCACGCGATCCGCCGCCGTCGGCGCGAGCAAGCGCTCGACCTGGTCTGACCCCTGGCGTCCCGATCAAGCCCGTCCACGCCGGCCCGCGTGTGATATCTCTGCACCCATGGCGGCGACCAGCGAGGAGACGATCGCCCTCCTGCACGGCGTCCCAGCGTTCTCGACGCTCGGCGAGGACGACTTGGCGCGGGTCGCCCACGTCGCTGTCCCGCGCAGCTTCATGCCCGGCGAGGCCGTGTTCCACGAGGGCGATGAGAGCGACACTTGCTACGTGGTTCGCTCGGGCCACGTCCGCGCGATCCGCGAGCACTCCGACGGGCGGACGATTACGCTGGCCACGCTCGGCCCGGGTGACATCTTCGGCGAGCTGGCGATCTTCGACGAGGAGCGCCGCTCGGCGACGGTCGAGTCACTCGAGGAGACCGAGGCGGTGGCGATTCTCGCCGGCGACATGCGGAGGCTGCTCCGGCAGCATCCGGACATCGCAGTCAAGCTGCTGGCGGCGCTCAGCCGCCGCCTGCGCGAGACCAACGAGCGGCTGACGCGGCAGTCCTTCCAGACCGTCCAGAGCCGTGTGGCTGCGGTGCTCGCGGAGCTGGTGGCCGCGGCGCGATCCGAGGGCGCCGGCGAGCACGACGTCCTGATTACCGCCACTCAGACCGACCTCGCCCAGCTCGCCGGCTCATCGCGCGAGTCGGCGAGCCGGTTCTTGGCCGTCCTGGAGCGGGCGAGGATCGTCACCCAAGGGCGCGGCCGGCTGACGGTCCACGACCCGGGAGCGCTCGAGCGCTATGTCTATTGACGCGCGGTCCTCGAAGGAGGAGTTCTCCGCCGGAGGCGTGGTCCTGGACGGCGACCGGGTCGCCGTGATCGTGCCCGTCAAGCGTGGCCCTGGCGGTCAGCGCGTGCTCGGGCTGCCCAAGGGCCATCCGGACGGCGACGAGACCCCCGAGCAGGCGGCGCGCCGCGAGGTGGCCGAGGAGGCCGGCATCACCGGGGAGCTGATCGGCGAGCTCGGGGATGTCCACTACAAGTACGAGCGCCACGGGCGCCCGATCGCCAAGCGGGTCCGGTTCTACCTGTTCGAATACCGCGAGGGTGATCTCGCCGACCACGACCACGAGATCGAGGACGCGCGCTGGATGGGGCTCGAGCAGGCGGCGCGCGAGCTCACGTACGCCGGCGAGCGCGAGATGGTGCTTCGCGCGATGTCGCGATCGATCCCGGATCGGTAGGCTGCCGGGCGCGGTGCGCGTCCTCAACTTCTATTCCTCGGTGTTCGCCGACCAGCTGCGCCGCGGACGCAAGACGGCGACGATCCGGCTCGGCGACAAGTCCCACAAGTACCACAAGAACGAGTGCGTGCTGGTCACGATCGGTTACCAGCACTCTCCTCGCGAGCGGATCTTCAACGCGGTGATCGACCAAGTGGAGGTCAAGCGCGTACGCGACCTCTCGCCGCGGGAGATCGAGCACGACAACCCCGAGTTTCGGCGGGTCGACGAGATGGTCCACTTCCTCGAGCAGATCTACGCCCGCAAGGTGTCGATGGACGACACCGTCACGGTGGTCCGTTTCTCGCAGATCATTGAGGGTCCGCCCGAGCAGCTTCGTGACCGGATCCACGGTCTCGGCGGCGCTCGCAACTAGCACCGGCGGGTTTCGCGTCTCAGGGCCGGGCTCTACACTCGCGGCCGGGATGATGCGAGTGATCAAGATCGCTCTGGCGCTGTTGTCGGCGCTGACGCTGGTCGCATCCGCCCAGGCAGCGGGGAGGCTCCCGCGGATTCCCGGCGGCCTTGAGCACAGGGGACTGATGGTCCGCCCCGCCGTGATCGAGTACACGGGCGACGGGAGTGGCATCCTCGGCGGCTTCGACGGTAGGGGCCACGGCACCAGCTTCGGCCACCTGCGCTGGACCCGGTGGAACCGAACCGAGGGCCTCGGGCACGGAGCGGTATGGATCAAGAGCTGCATCCCGGACTGTGCCGGCAGCCCCTTCAAGCCCTACGCGGTCCGAGTGATCGTGTTCAGGCCCCGGCGGGGCGAGTTCACTCGGCTCACGCTCCGCTACCGATACCACGGCACGGCAGTCGTCGACCGCCGCGAGATCGTGCACAACATCTACGACCTAGTGCTGCCGCCGGGCAAATAACGCCGGTCCGCCGTCACACCGGCGAGAAGACGCCCGGTTTCCTGGCACTCTTAACACCAGAGTGCCAAGTTTCCCTTGATTCGTGATCTCAGCCAGCTATAGTGCGATCTGGGCTGGCACTCTGAGGTCACGAGTGCCAACGGTCCAGCTGCATCGCACACTTCAACCGGAGGTCTGATCACATGAAGCTCAAGCCCCTCGGCGATCGCCTGATCGTACGGGCCATCGAGGAGGAGGAGACCACCGCGAGTGGGCTCGTCCTCCCCGATACCGCCAAGGAGAAGCCCCAGAAGGGCAAGGTCCTGGCCGTCGGAGACGGCAAGGTCAACGAGGACACAGGCAAGCGCACCCCGCTTGACGTCTCGGAGGGCGACGAAGTCCTCTACAGCAAGTACGGCGGCACCGAGATCAAGGTGGATGGCGAGGAATTGCTCGTCCTCCGCGAGTCAGACGTGCTGGCAAAGGTCCAGTAGAACCCCAGGGAGAACTGAAACCACATGGCACACAAGGAACTGAAGTACGACGTTGACGCCCGCAAGGCGCTCGAGCAGGGCGTTGATGCGGTAGCCAACGCGGTCAAGGTAACGCTCGGCCCGCGCGGCCGCTACGTGGTGCTCGACA
>JBPCQU010000016.1:0-10779 GCA_050997795.1 Solirubrobacteraceae bacterium
GACGAGGAGCGCGAGCTGGAGCGCGCGACCGCGATCGCCAGCCATTACGCCGCCGCCGGTGACCAGCCTGCGGCGTTGCGCAGTATGGTCGCCGCCGCCGCGGCGGCGGTGCGTGTGCTGGCCTACGGCGAGGCCGCGACCCTGCTCGAGCGGGCGCTCGACCTGTGGCCCCGCGTCGACGACGCCCAGCGGCTGGTCGAGCTCGACCACGTTGAGCTGCTCGCCCGCGCTGCCCGCGCGCACGGGGTCGCCGGCGACCGCGCCCGCGGCGAGGCCCTGCTCCAGGAGGCGCTGCGGGAGTTCGACCCCGACGAGCACCCGGCGCGCTACGCGGTCCTGCTGGCGCGCCAGGCCCGGACGATCTGGTCTTTGAACCGCGGCGAGGAGGCGGTGGCGACGGCCGAGCGAGCGCTGGCGATGCTGCCGGCCGATGATCCGTTCGGGGCGCGCCCCTTGCTGCTCGCCTGGCTGGCGCGGTCGCGCTTCTTGCGCGGGCGCTTCCGCCAGGCCGCCGCCGACGGGGAAGTCGCGCTCGAGGCCGCGGTTGCGGCCGGTGACGTGTACGCCGAGACCGAGGTGCTGAACACGCTCGGGATGGCCCAGGTGGCACTGGGCCAGGTCGACGAAGGGGTAGCGCGGCTGCGGCGCGCGATCGAGCTCGCGCGCGCCACCGACGAGCTCGACAGCCTCGCCACCGCCTACTCGAACCTGGCCGACCTGCTCAACGTCGCCGGGCGGACCGAGGATGCGCTGCGAACCGCGCTCGAGGGGATCGCGGCGACCCCGCGCCGCCTGATTCGCAGCCACGACTGGATGACGATGATCGTCTCGGAGGTGTACTTCGAGAGCGGCGACTGGCGCGCCGCGCGCGAGTACCTGACGCCGCCTGAGTCCCGGCTCTCGGGCGTGGTGCTGATCTTCCGTCACGTGAGCGAAGCCGAGCTTGCGCTCGGTGAGGGTGACGAGGAGCTGGCCGCGGCCTGTCTGGACGCCGCCGAGCCGCTCGTCCTGGTGTCGGCCGAGCCGCAGTGGATCGGCCTCTACGGCTCGCTGCGCGGCGAGCTTTGCCGCCGCCTCCGAGATCTCGACGGGGCGCGCGCAGCGGTGGAGGGGGCGCTGGACCGGCTCGAGCTGTGCACCGATGATGTGATGCGGATCGCGCGCGTGACCGCGGTCGGCGTGCGCGTGGAGGCCGACCGCGCACAGCGCGCGCGGGATCTGCGCGAGCGAGGGGAGCTCCGTGACGCGCTGGCCCGGACGCGAATCCACATCCAGCGGCTCGCGGCGGCCGCCCAGGAGGGCGGCCCGGTGGAGCGCGCCTACCTGGACGAGGCCAGGGCCGAGTTGGCGCGCGCGAGCGCACGCCCCAGCGCCAAGGAGTGGACCAAGGCGGCGGCGGCGTGGGAGGCGATCGCGCGCCCCTATCCGGCGGCGATCGCGCGCTGGCGCGAAGCCGAGGCGTATGTGACCGCCGGCGATCGGGGGGCGGGGCGCGGCGCGGCGCAAGCGACGCTGGCCACGGCCCGCGGGCTGGGCTCGCGCTGGCTCGCCTCCGAGGTGCAGGCGCTGGCCGAGCGCGCCCGGCTCGAGCTCGAGTCCGCTGACGGCGCGGCGCGGTCGGCCGCTCCGCACCCCGACCGGGACGCCGAGTCCCAGGACCCGTTTGGGCTGACCCCGCGCGAGCGTCAGGTGCTCGCGCTGCTGGACGAGGGGGCGACCAACCGCCAGATCGGGGCGTCGATGTTCCTGGCCGAGAAGACGGCCAGCGTCCACGTCTCGCGGATCCTCGCCAAGCTCGGGGTCCAGGGGCGCACCCAGGCGGCGGCGGTCGCCCACCGCCAGCACCTGGCTTGAGCGTTCGGACCGGCGACCGCGCGAAGCCGTACGCTCTGAGCGTGCGCACGCCGGCCGAATGGGAGCCCCACGAGCGAACCCTGATGGGATGGCCGTGCCGAATCGAGCTGTGGGGCGAGGCGATCAACCGGGCGCGCGCCGACTACGCGGCGGTGGCCAACGCAATCGCCGAGTTCGAGCCGGTGACGATGATCGCCAACGCCGGTCCTGACTCCGCCGCCGCCCGGGCCGCGTGCGCCGAGGGCGTCGAGATCGTCGATTTGCCGCTCGACGACTCGTGGCTGCGCGACTGCGGTCCGATCTACACCTACGGCGAGGACGGGCAGCGGATCGCGCTCCACTTCGGCTTCAACGCCTGGGGCGAGAAGTTCTCGCCGTGGGATAGGGATGCCGCGGTCGGACGGCTGATCGCGCAGCGTCTCGGTGACCAGGTCCGCAGCGCGCCCCTGGTGCTCGAGGGTGGCTCGATCCTGACCGACGGCGAGGGCACGCTGCTGACGACCGAGCAGTGCCTGCTGAACCCCAACCGCAACCCTTCGCTGCACCGCGAGCAGATCGAAGCCGAGCTCTGCGCGCAGCTCGGCGTGCAGCGGATCGTCTGGCTCGGCCAGGGCCTGGTGGAGGACCGCGACACCGACGGGCACGTGGACCTGATCGCCGCCTTCATCGCGCCCGATCACGTGCTGCTTCAGACGGTCGCCGAGGAGAACCCCAACTTCGAGCACTGCGAGGAGAACCGCGCCCGTCTGCGCGACGCCGGGATCGAGGTGACCGAGCTGCCGCTGTTGCCCTACGCGGACGTCGCCGGCGAGACGGTCGCGGCGAGCTACCTCAACTTCTACATCTGCAATCGTGGTGTGATCGTGCCGACAGCAGGCGCCGACACCGACCAGCAGGCGCTCGAAATCATTGCTGCTGCGTACCCCGACCGCGAGGTCGTCGCCGTCGACGGCCTGGTGCTCGCCTACGGGGGCGGCGGTCCCCACTGCATCACCCAGCAGGTTCCGGTGCGCGATGCCTGAGCAGCCGCTTCTGCTGACCGCCGGGCCGCCGCCGCCCTCGCCGGCGCGCACGCGCCCGCCCCAGCGCGAGCCGCTGCGCCTGGGGCTGGTGCAGGAACGCTGGCATCCCGACCCCGACGAGCACCTCGAGGCGCTGGCGCGGGGAATCAGGATCGCGGCCGGCGAGGGCGCTCGGATCGTGTGCCTGCAGGAGCTGACCCTGTCGCCTTACTTCGCGACCACGCCCGACGGGCCGCGGGCCGCGGGCGCGGCGCCGGAGGAGCTCGAAACCGGTCCGACAGTGACCTTCGCGCGGGGCGTCGCGGCCGAGACCGGAGTTCACGTGCACGCTTCTTTGTACGAGCGAGCTGATGATGAGGATGGGCTCGGCTACAACACCGCCGTCGTGGTCGCGCCCGACGGCCGGCTGCAGTCGCGCACGCGCAAGCTCCACATCCCGGTCACCGCTGGCTACTACGAGGACCGCTACTTCCGTCCCGGTCCGGCGGGCCGGGAGGGTGGGGGTCCGTTTCCCATCACGGCCCTGCCCACCGCAGACGGCGAGGCGCGGCTCGGCTGTCCGACGTGCTGGGACCAGTGGTTCCCGGAGCTGGCGCGCGCCTACTCGCTCGAAGGCGCCGAGGTGTTGATCTACCCGACCGCGATCGGCTCTGAGCCCGACCACCCGGAGTTCGACACCCAGCCGCTGTGGCAGCAGGTGATCGTCGCCAATGGAGTCGCCAACGGCACCTTCATGGTCGCCGTCAACCGGATCGGCTTCGAGGACCCGCTGACCTTCTACGGCTCGAGCTTCATCTCTGACCCGTACGGGAGGGTGCTGGTCAAGGCGCCGCGCGACCAGCCGGCGGTGCTGGTGGCCGACCTGGACCTCGACCAGCGCCGGGACTGGCTCGAGCTGTTCCCGTTCTTGAGCACGCGCCGGCCCGATGCCTACGGGCTACTGACCCGCCAGTAGATCAGAAGCCAGGAGCCCGGGGCCGGGCTTAGTATTCGCGCGCGTCCAACAACACAAGCCGTGGCCAGGCCACGGGGAGGAGGGGTCTCATGAATCGAATCATCGGTAAGCGCGGAGCGCTTACCCTGCTCGCGATCATCGTCGGCATCGGCGCGCTGGGTGCCGGCTCGGCGAGCGCCCACACCGGTGCGGTGACCAAGACGTTCTCGTTCATCGCCAAGCCGAACTCGGGAACCGGGAAGGTCATCGTCAACATCGACGGCCTGGTGATGAACGCCCGCTGTAACGCGAGCGGCGAGCCGGTGATCTACGCGTTCTCGAATGCTGACGCGGACCTGTTTGGTCGGGTGTTCGATGGGTACGGCCGGCTGAGCAGCATCAAGCAGAGCGCCTTCGTCAAGGGCAACAAGGGGGTCCTCCTATCGGTGAACAGTGGTGATTTCGACGCCAGCGGCAACGCGCTGTACGAGACCTACGCCGGCAAGGTCGTAACCGTCAACTACGCCTTTGACAACTCCACGACGTTGGCCAAGCGCAACTTGTGCACCGTCTACGGGTCCTACATCGCCAGCTGAGATGATTTCGGCGCTCGCCCTCCGCCTCCAGCGGAGGGCCGACGCCCGGCAACCAGCCACAGGAGGTTGACCATGGTGCGGCGGGTTTGCCTGATCGGGGCCGGCGTCAGCGGCCTGTCGGCGGCCAAGGCGCTCGGTGACTGGGGCGTGCCCTACACCGGCTTCGAGGCCAGTGACGACGTCGGTGGCAACTGGTACTTCGGCAATCCCAACGGGCGCTCGTCCGCGTACCGGTCACTGCACATCGACACATCCAAGAACGCGATCAGCTTCGCCGACTTCCCGATGGACGGGCGCTATCCGGACTTCCCCCACCACACCGAGATCCACCAGTTCCTGCGGGAGTACGCCGACCACTTCAGGCTGCGCGAACGGATCCGCTTCGGGACCGCGGTGCAGCACGCCGAGCGCGGGGCGGACGGGGGCTGGCGGATCCGGACCGCCGGCGGCGAGACGCACGCGTTCGACGCGCTACTGGTCTGCAACGGCCACCACTGGGATCCCTCGCTGCCGGAGTTCCGGGGCAGCTTCGACGGCGAGACGATCCACTCGCACTGCTACATCGATCCGAACGAGCCGCTGGACCTGCGCGGCAAGCGGGTGGTGGTGGTGGGGATCGGCAACAGCGCCGTCGACATCGTCTCCGAGCTCTCGCGCAAGGGAGTCGCCGAGCGCGTTTTCATCTCGACGCGCAGCGGCGCCTGGGTGATGCCCAAGTACATCTTCGGCCGCCCCATCGACCAGGCCATCCGGACGATCCCCTGGCTGTCGCTGAGCCTCCAGCGCCGTCTCGCCCGAATGCTGCCGCGGTTGGTCTCGGGGCGGATGGAGGACTTCGGGCTGCCGACGCCCAACCACCACTTCCTCGAGGCCCACCCGACCGTCTCGAGCGAGCTGCTGCTGCGCCTCGGGTCAGGTGACGCCGTCGCCAAGCCGGATATCGCCGAGCTGCTCGGCGATCGGGTGCGCTTTGCCGACGGCAGCGTCGAGCCGGCCGACGCGATCATCTTCGCCACCGGCTACAAGATCAGCTTTCCGTTCTTCGATCCCGGCTTCATCTCTGCCCCGGGCAATGTGCTGCCGCTCTACAAGCGGATGTTCAAACCCGGGATCGACGACCTCGCGTTCATCGGACTCGGGCAGGCGATCCCGACGATCTTCCCGTTCGCCGAGTGCCAGGCCAAGCTCGCCGCGCGCTGGCTGGCCGGCGACTGGGCGCTCCCCGGTCGCGCCGAGATGGAGGCCGAGATCCGCCGCGACGAGCGCCGCCACGTCCGCCCCTACTCCTCGCGTCCGCGACACACGATGCAGCTTGACTACTACACCTACGAGTACGACCTCCGCAAGCGCGTCATCCCACGCGGCCGCCAGCGCGCGGCCGCCGTCAATTGACGAGCTTGCGCAGCAGCTCGCGCAGCTTCGGGGTCTCCTGCAGGGCGTGGCGCAGGCCCTCGAACGAGTCCTCGCCGTCGATCATCATCGGGCTGCGCTGGAACCGGCCCTGGTGGTTGTAGTAACAGAAGCGGATTCCGTACGCCCCGGGGTGGCCCTCGTACTCGAGCAGCTGGATCGCCGGCTCGGTGTACTTCCCGGTGTAGGACGCCTCTTCGATTATCTCGCCGCCGCCCCAGTGGAACTGAAACGGGCGCGGCACCTCGCGTACGGGCATCGTCGGCTCTCCTTGGGCACTCGATTGACGCCGACGATCCTACGCCGCGCGCTCGAGCCCACTCGCGAATGGCTGGGCGTAGAAGACCGCGATCGCGGCGCAGATCGCGAGCGTCACGTAGGGGGAGAGCACCGCCAGCGCCGTCGCCAGCGCATACGGGATCAGGCCGGTGACCGTCCGCGCGAGGATCTGGCGCCGGCGCTCGAGCGGAAGCGGCTGCGCGAGCAGGTGGTCCTTGCGCAGCAGGATGTGGCGGTTCAGGGCCGAGAAGATCAGTGACATGAGCAGGAACGAGCCGCTGTAGATCGCCGCCGCCAGCGCCTGCCCGTGCGGCTGGCGCAGGTAAGTCGCCATCAGCTCGGTGGCGAAGGGGAGGATCCCGATGCTCATCAGCAGCAGCAGGTTGAGGATCAGGATCGCGTGGTCGGTGTCGCGCAAGCGGCTGACCATCGCGTGGTGGTTGATCCAGATGATCCCGATCGTCACGAACGTGGTCACGTAGGCGGCGTAGTCGGGCCAGCGGCGGCCGAGCTCGTAGGCGAGGTGGTGGTGGGGCACGGCGTTGGGGTCGGGGACCTTGAGCCCGAGCACCAGCAGCGTGATCGCGACGGCGATCACGCCGTCGGAGAAGGACTGCATGCGGTTGGTCCCCATCCCGCGGGGTTCGCCGGATCGGCGGTCGATCCTCGTTGTAGGCTGGTCCTACCCAGAGCCGGCCAACCAGGGAGGCGACTTGAGCAGCAACGGTCACACCGGTCCCGGTTACGCCTCGCCGCAGGTGGCGCGCGAGCAGCCGGCCGAGAAGCTCATCTACGTCGCGGCGCTCTACGAGGGCACCGGGATCGACAAGCCGGACTTCATCGCGGTCGTCGACGTCGACCCGGCGTCGTCGAGCTACGGCCAGATCGTGGGGCGCACCGACGCATCCACCTGCTCGACGTATCTGATCCCCGTTCGCCGCGGATCAAGCAGGTGATCGAGGGCGAGGAGATCAAGGAGAAGCTCGGCCTCAGCGCGCCCCACACGGTCCATTGCATGCCCGGCGAGATCGTCACGATCTCGATGCTCGGCGACGCCGACGGCAACGGACCCGGCGGCTTCGCGATCCTCGACGCCAGGGACTTCTCGATCGCCGGTCGCTGGGAGGCCGAGCAGGGCGGCGAGGTCATGTACGACTTCTGGTATCAGCCGCGCCAGAACACGCTCGTCTCGAGCGAGTGGGCAGCCCCGAACACGTTCAAGGACGGGTTTGATCCCGCCGACGTCGCCGCCGGCAAGTACGGTCGCAAGCTCCACTTCTGGGACCTCGAGCGCCGCGCGCCGGTGCAGACGCTCGACCTCGGCGACGAGGGCTGGATCCCGCTCGAGCTCCGCTGGCAGCACGACCCCGACTCCGCCCAGGGGTTCTGCGGGGTGACGCTGTCGAGCAACATCCAGCGCTTCTGTCGCGACAACGGCTCGTGGGAGGCCGAGAAGGTGATCGATGTGACCAACGAGGACCTCGAGGGCTGGCCGCTGCCCGACGGCGTGCCCGGGCTGATCACCGATCTCGTCCTGACCCTCGACGACAAGGACCTGTTCTTCTCCAACTGGCTGCACGGCGACCTGCGCCACTACGACGTCTCTGACCCGCGCCATCCACAGCTGCGCTCGCAGGTGTGGCTCGGCGGCCTGCTGGGCCGCGACGGCGGCCATCCGAAGGCCGGGACGGCTTTGAGCGGCGGCCCGCAGATGCTCCAGAGCTCGCTCGACGGCGAGCGCGTATACGTCTCCAACTCGCTCTACTCGACCTGGGACAACCAGTTCTATCCCGAGCTGCGCGGCTGGATCTGCAAGCTCGACCGCCAGCCCGACGGCGGCTACGCGCTCGACGAGGACTTCTTCGTTGACTTCCACGAGCAGTCAGACGGCGCGCGCCCGCACGAGATCAACCTCCCCGGCGGCGACTCCACGACCGAGATCTTCCAGTAGGCGAGCGGCGCGGGCTATCCTCGCCGCCGTGCACTTCGGCGAGCTGACAGCGCCCGAGCAGCGCGTGCTCGGGTGCCTGATCGAGAAGCGCTGGACGACCCCCGAGCAGTACCCGCTGTCGCTCAACGCCCTGCGGCTGGCTTGCAACCAGTCGACCAACCGCGACCCGGTGACCGGCTACGACGAAGCGGTGGTCAGGGAAGCCGCCCAGCGCCTGTCCCGCTACGGCCTCGCCCGCCTCGCTTCGGGACACGGCTCGCGTTCGATCAAGTACCGCCACCTGGCCGAGGAAGCCCTCGGGCTCGGTCGCGAGCAGCTCGCGATCCTGGGCGTGCTGCTGCTGAGAGGGCCGCAGACCCCCGGCGAGCTGAAGTCCCGCAGCGAGCGGCTGGCGCCGCTGGCATCGCTGGTCGAGGTGGAGAGGGTGCTGGCCGAGCTGCGCGAGCGGGGCTACGTCCGCCGTCTGGCCCGGCGGGCGGGGCAGAAGGAGGATCGCTTCGAGCAGCTGCTCGGCGGGGAGGGAGGCAACCGCGCGGGGGCAGCGCCCGCGGGACCGACGGCCGAGGCGGCTCGGATCGCGGCGCTCGAACAGGAGGTCGCCCAGCTTCAGTCAGAGCTCGCGGCCCTCCGCGCGCCCTAGCTTCTCTGCTTGTCGCTGCTCAGGTCGGCAGCGCCAGCCCGACCAGATACGTGGCGCCGCCGACGATCAGGCCGGCCAGCGTCATCTCCAGGCCGGCCGACCACCAGGTCCGCAGCGTCACCAGCGATTTCGCCGCGCCGACGAGGAAGTGGGCCACGAGCGAGACGACCGCCGCCGCGACGATCGCCGCCGTTCCGGTGGTGATCATGAACGGGATCACCGGGATGATCGCGCCGAGGCCGGTCGAGACGCCGGCCGCCAGCGCCGCTTGCGTCGGGTCGCCACTGGCGTTCACTGCGACCCCGAACTCCTCGGCCGCGAGCGCCTGCAGCATCGCGTCCGGCCGCCGCGCCAGCTGCTCGGCGAGCTGATCCGCGGTCCCGGGGTCGATCCCTTTGAGCTGGTAGAAGAGCGACAGCTCCTCCTTCTCCTCCTCGGGATGCTCGGCGATCTCCTGGCGCTCGCGCTCGATGTTCGCGGCGGCCACCTCGGCTTCGGAGCGCTCGGCGAGAAACGCGCCGGTCGCCATCGACAGCGCCGAGGCGATCGCGCCCGCCAGGCCCGCGGTCAGCACCGAGCTCGAGCCGCCCGTCGCTCCCGACACGCCCGCGACGATCCCGAACACGGCGGCGAGCCCGTCGTTGGCGCCGTAGATCGCGCCCGAGATCCAGCCCGTCCCGGTCCGATGCCACTTCTCGCGGCCGAGGATCCGATCGAGGCGTGCCCTGGCTCCGGGCAGCGCGACCGGTGGTCCGTCGTCCCGCGGGATGGGGGACGGATTCGAACGCGGGTTCGCGCCCGGGCTCGAGCCCTGGTCCGCGCTCGCGCCCGAGCCCTGGTCCGCGCTCCGGCCGTTGCCCGAGCGCAGCTCCGCGACCGCCAGCGAATGCGAGCGCTCCTCCTTGCGGATCTCGCGCAGCAGCCTGTCGGTGTCCGGATCACCGGTCGAGCGCTTGTAGAGGTCATCCACCTCTTCGTCCTCGGCCGCCTCACGCGCGGCGAGCAGACGATCCACCGGCGCGACCCGGGCTTGCATCCGCAGCCACACCGGCACGCGGACCGCGCTCGCGTTTGGGATCTCGATGCCGAGCTCCTGCATCCGGCCCTCGAGGCGCCCGCGATGGCCGCCCTCCGCCGCCGCCATTCGCCGCAGGATCGCGGCCTCGCGCTCATCCAGGCGCCGGGCGATCAGCTCGTATACGGCTCCAGCCAGGATCTCCCCCCGCCACGCGGTGAGCAGGCGCTCGCTGGCGTCGGCGGGAGGGGGGCTCATCTCGGGCCAAGCGTAGCGTCGGGTCGCTAGCGTTGCCTGGAGCATGGCCGGGCCCCCACAAATGGAGTTCATCCCGGCTCGCGTCGACTCCGGAGCCGGCGCCGAGCTGGCGCAGGCGATGCGCGATGAGATCGCGGTCATCTACGACGGCCTGGAGCTCGACGGCGATCACATGCCTCGGGCCGGCCCGGCCGAGCTCAGCCCGCCGGGCGGCGCGTTCATCGTCGGGATCGTCGACGGCCGGACGGTGTGTTGCGGGGGAGTCAAGCGCCTCGACGCTCGCGCCTGCGAGATCAAGAGGATGTACGTCGTCCCCGAGCTGCGCGGCCAGGGCGTCGCGCGGCGGCTGCTCCGCGAGCTCGAAGGCCGGGCTCGCGAGCTCGGCTATGAACTGGTCCGGCTCGACACCGGCCCGAGACAGGTCGGAGCCCGGGGCTTGTTCGAGTCCGAGGGGTACGTGGAGGTGGAGAACTTCAACGGCAATCCCGTGGCCTCGTTCTGGGGCGAGAAGCCGCTCAGGCAACCGCCGCATGATACCCTTCATGATCATGAAAAGGGCTAAGATAACCCGCGGGGGCCAGATCTCGATTCCCTCGAGCATCCGTCGCCGGTGGGGCACCTCGACGCTCGCACTCGAGGATCTCGGGGACCGGATCGTCCTCACGCCCGCGCCCGATGACCCAATCGCGGCGGCGCGGGGCGCGCTGGCTGGGGAGCTGTCGCGCAGCAGCGGGGAGCTGCGCAAAGCGGCGCGGGAGGCCGAGGCAATCGCCGAGCGTCGCCGCGCACGGCCACGCCATTGAGCGTTCTGCTCGACGCC
>JBPCQU010000023.1:0-5465 GCA_050997795.1 Solirubrobacteraceae bacterium
AGGGCTGCTGGCGGTTGAGCATCGAGCGCACCGCGGCCGGCTGTCCGTTGTCGAGGTCGAGCAGCGTCGCGACGACGGTCGTCGTGCCGAGGTCAAAGGCGATCGCGAACCGCCGCGCGGTGCTGTCGCCCGGCTCGACGTCGATCAGCTCCTCGTCGCAGACGACCGCGGTGACGTCGAAGCGGGCCGTTCGCAGCGTCCCCCCGAGCGTCCGCAGCACCTCGAGCGTCGCGTGCGGCTCGAGGTCCTCGAGGCCGTCGAGCACCCGCTGCAGGTCTGACCGCTGGTCCTCGAGCGTTGCCTCCTCGAGCACGAGGTGACGCTTCTGCACCGAGGGGCGCAGGATCACGTGCCGCCCGACGCCGACCAGCGCGGCCTTGGGCCGGGTCTGCAGCGGCGGCACCTCGACCACCAGGTCGCCCCGGGCGCCGGCGCGACACGCCAGCCGCCAGCCATCGCGCAGCTCGTCGGCGGTGAACGCGCGCGGGTCGACGCTCCCCACGGGGACGTCCCCGGAGACGATCCGGACCTTGCACTTCTTGCACGTCCCGTGGCCGCCGCAGGTGGAGTCGATCGCGATCCCGTTCCAGCTCGCGGCGTCGAATATCGGCGTCCCGCTGGGGACGCGCACCTCGTCGCCGGCGGGCAGGAAGCGCAGCCGAACCCGGGCCGCCCCGTCGTCGGGGGCGATCTCGTCGGCGCGCTCGGGGGCGCTGCGCCGTGGCGATGCCGTGCTCACGCGGCGGGCGCTCCTTCCCGCGCGGTGCCGGCCGCGGCCTCGACGGCCTGACGGTGGCGGTGCGCGGCGATCCAGCTCGAGCCCCACGGATCGTGGCCGAGCAGCAGATCGGCCGCCCGCACGGCCTGCACGCAGACCTCGGCGGTCGACATGATCGCGCTGGTCAGCCCCGCCGCCATCGCCATCGGCAGAAAGCCGGCATTGAGCACATGGCGCTGCGGGAGGCCGAAGGAGACGTTGGAGGCGCCGAGGCACATGTTGACCCCGAGCTCGTCGCGGATCAGCGAGATCGTCGCCAGCGTGGTGGTGACGGCGTCGGTTGCCGCCCCGACCGTCATCGCCAGCGGGTCGATGATCACGTCCTCCGGCGCGATCCCGTGGTCGCCCGCGGCGCTGACTATCTTCCGCGCGCACTCGAGCCGCTCATGCGGCGTTTCCGGAATCCCCGTCTCGTCGTTGGCGAGCCCGATCACCGCCGCGCCGTGCTTGGCCACCAGCGGCAGGATCTCTTCCAGCCGCTCGTCCTCGGCGGTGACCGAGTTGACCAGTGGGCGTCCCTCGTAGACCGCCAGCCCCGCCTCCAGCGCCTCGATCACCGAGGAGTCGATGCAGATCGGCAGGTCGACCGTGTCCTGGACCATGCGGAGCATCGACTTCAAGAGTTCAGACTCGTCCACCAATGGAATGCCGGCGTTGACGTCGAGCATGTTCGCGCCCGCCTCCGCCTGCGCGAGAGCGTCGACAGTCACGGTCGAGAGGTCCCCCTCGCGCAGCTGCTCGGCGAACTTCTTGCGGCCGGTGGGGTTGATCCGCTCGCCGATCACGCAGAACGGCTGTCCGGCCCCGATCGTCACGCTGCTAGAGCGCGACCGAAGCACTGTGTCCATGGCTCTCCCTTTCGCGTCGTGGTGCGATTCCCAGCCGGTCGCACAGCTTTGCGATACCCGCGTCCCGGCGGAACGAAATGAAGTGAAGGCCGGCCACGCCCGGCTGGTCGAGCGCGTGCGAGGCCAGCTCGTAGGCGATCTCGAAGCACTCGGCCTCGGCCTCGGCGGCCTGCTCGACCCGGGTCACGAACTCTGGCGGGACGTCGATCCCGGGCACGCTCGAAGCGACGAACCGCATCGCGCCAACCGTCCTCAGGATGCAGATCGACGGGATCAGCGCGATCCGCTCCGTCAGCCCCGTCTCGTGCGCCCCGTGCATGAAGCGCTCGAGCAACTCGGGCCGGTAGCAGAGCTGCAGCTGGAGAAAGCGGGCTCCGGCGAGCGCCTTCTTCGCCGCGCGTCGCAGCCGGTAGTCATAAGGCGGGGCGCTGGGGTTCTCGACCGCGCCGAGGAAGAAATGGGGCGGCGGGGAGATCCTGCGGCCCGACAGATAGCGCCCGGCGGTCAGCGAGCGCGCGAGTGAGATCAGCTGTACGCCGTCGAGGTCGAACACGCGGCGCGTCTCGGGCTCGTCACCGGCGGTGACGTCGTCACCGGTCAAACAGCAGATGTTCTCGATCCCATGCATCGAGGCGCCCATCAGCTCGGCCTCGAGCGCGAGCCGGTTGCGGTCCCGGCAAGTGAGCTGCATGACCGGCTCGGCGCCCGTCTCGAGGAGACCGATCGCGACGGCCAGCGGGGAGGTGTGGGCGTGGGCGGAGGGGTTGTCGGTGGCGTTGAAGGCGTCGACGTAGGCCCGCATCGGCTCGAGCTGGCGGACGATCTCCTCGCGTCCTCCGCCGTCGATCACCGGCATCTCGGCCGTTACGACGAACTCCCGCGCGTCGAGCTTGCGCTCAAGGATCGACATCGACGCCGGACCCACCGCCTCGCCAGCCGGCGGGGGTCTGCCGGTCGCGACCGCTGAGGAGGTTGAGCCACGAAGAGGTGTCCTTGAGGGTGTTGTCGACCGGCGGCCGGATGTCGTCGACGTGGCCGCGCCAGACCGGCAAGCGCTCGGAGCGCTCCACGGCCTTGAGCCACACACAGCGCATCTCGGGCTTGACCTCGCAGTTACCGTTGGCCCGCACGCCTCCGCACGGCCCGTTGCGCAGCGTTTTCGGACACGTCATCGGGCAGGTCAAGCCGGTCGAGTGCAGCACGCACTGCCCGCACATCTGACAGCCCCAGACGGGCTTCTTGATCGCGTGCTCGGCGTGCGCGATCAGGCGGCCCGGCGCATTCATGCCGGGACCTTCTCCCGGCGCAGCTCGATCAGCTCCTTGGCCTTCTTGACCGCCGAGGAGGCATCGGCCGAGTAGCCGTCGGCGCCGACGGCGTCGGCGTACTCCTGGGTCACCGGGGCGCCGCCGACCATCACGATCACGTCGTCGCGGATTCCGGCCTTCTCGAGTGCGTTGATGTTGGCCTTGAACATCGGCATCGTGGTCGTCAAAAAGGCCGAGAAGCCCACGATGTCGGGGCTGTGCTCGCCGATCTGCTCCACGAACCGCTCGGGCGGGACGTTGACGCCGAGATCTATGACCGTGAAGCCCGCGCCCTCGAGCATGATGTTGCAGAGGTTCTTGCCGATGTCGTGGACGTCGCCCTTGACGGTGCCCATCAGGAAGGTGCCGACCTGTCGGGTCCCGGTCTCGGCCAGCAGCGGCCGCAGGATGTCGAGTGCCCCCTGCATCGCGCGCGCCGCGATCAGCATTTCGGGCACGAAGTAGTCACCGCGCTCGAAGCGCGCTCCCACCTCCTCGAGTGAGGGGATCAGGGCGTCGTAGAGCATCCGCTCGGGCTCGAGCCCATCCTCGAGCCCGTTCTCGACGCCCTCCTTTACGACCGGGGCGTTGCCGACGAGCGTCTCGTCGTAGAGCAGCTGCAAAGTCTCCTCGTGGGTCATGCGGCGTGTTCTCCTTGCTCGGTGTTGCCGAGGCGGCGGCTCAGGGTCCGGGCCTCGTCGATCAGAATCGGCTTGAGCTCCGCGATCCGCTCGGGGGTCATGCGGATCGTGGGTCCCGAGACGCTGAGCGCGGCTACGACTTCCCCTCCCGCGCCGCGGACCGGGGCGGCGATCGCGGCGAGGCCCGACTCGAGCTCGTCGACGGCGGCCGCGAAGTCCTCGCGCCTGACCACCTCGAGCTCTGAGTGCAGGCGGCGTGGATCGCTGATCGTCCTCGCGGTCAGCTTGGTCAAGGGCCGCGCCGGCATCGTCGCGCGCCCGAAGGCCATGAACACCTTGCCCACGGCGGTGCAGTGATAAGCGGCCGAGCGGTCGAGCCACTGACCCGCCCCGAGAAAGTGGCGGCTGTCGACCTGGGCGATGTGCTCGACGCCGTGGCGGGCGGGCACCGCGAGATTGATCGTTTCGCCGCTGGCCAGCGCGAGCTCGTCCAGAGACGGACGCGCGAGCTCGACCACGTTTCGCTCGAACATCCCGCGCTCGGCCACGCGGAGGATTGCCGGTCCGGGACGCAACCGGCCGCGCTCGCCGTCCTGCTCGATCAGGCCCTGGCGCTCCAGGGCGCTCAGCAGACGCGAGGCCGTGCTCTTCGGGATCCCACTGGCCGACGCGAGGTCGGTCAAGGCGACCGGCTGCGCTGACTCGAGCACGCGCACCAGCAGCTCGGCGCCGCGGTCGACCGCTGTGGTGCCGCGGGGGCGGCCGCCGCCATTCTCGTCGGAAACTTGGAACTGTTGTTCCACGATGTCTATATTAGGGGCGCGAGCGCCTGCGTCAAGCGCCAGGCGCAGCGGACACACCAATCGCTAACCGCAGCAAGCTCAAGCCAAGACACCGCTCCGAGGAGGCCCAGCATGTTCGTCAACGCCATGCCCCGCTACGAGATCCTCAGCGAGGACGCGATCGATGTGCTCGACAAGGGGTGGCGGCGGATCGTCTCCGAGCTCGGGGTCGAGTTCCTGCTCCCGGAGGCCGTGGAGCTGCTGCGCGCAGCCGGCCAGACGGTCGAGGAGTCCAACCGCGTCCGCTTCGACCCCGAGTTCATCCTCGAGCAGATCGCCAAGGCCCCCCCGGAGTTCGAGCTCCAGGCGCGCAATCCGGCCAACACGGCGCACATAGGCGGCGACCACATGGTGTTCGCGCCCGTCTACGGCTGCCCGTTCATCCGCGAGGGTGACGTGCGCCGGGACGCCAAGATGGCCGACTTCGAGAACCTGGTCCGCCTCGCGCAGGCCTTCCCCGAACTGGACTCGCCGGGCGGCACGATCTGCGAGCCCGAGGACCGGCCGCTGGACTCCCGCCATCTCGACATGGTCTATGCGCTGCAGACGCTGTCGGACAAGCCCTACATGGGCTCGGTCACCTCGGGCCCCAACGCCGCCGACACGATCAGGATGGGGGAGATCCTGTTCGGGGGGCGCGAGGCGATCGAGCGCGCCCCCGTCTCGATCTCATTGAGCAACGTCAATTCGCCGCTGCGTTACGACGACCGGATGCTGGGGGCGATGTTCGAGTACGTAAAGGCGGGTCAGGCGGTCGTGATCACCCCGTTTCTGCTGATGGGGGCGATGTCGCCGGTCTCGCTGCCCGCCACGCTGGTTCAGCAGATCGCCGAGGCGCTGGCCGGAATCGCGCTCGCGCAGCTGATCCGCCCGGGCGCTCCGGTGGTGTTCGGCTCGTTTCTGTCCAACACCGACATGCAGTCGGGCTCGCCCTCGTTCGGAACGCCCGAGTCCGGGATCGGAGTGCTGTGCACCGGTCAGATCGCGCGCCGCTTCGGGCTGCCGTGGCGCGGCGGAGGAGCGCTGAACGCCTCCCAGACCGTGGACGC
>JBPCQU010000032.1:0-4364 GCA_050997795.1 Solirubrobacteraceae bacterium
ACCTGTCGGGCGCGTTCTTCATGTCTCAGAGCGTGCTGCCGCACATGATCGAACGTGGGTCGGGCAGGATCATCAACATCTCCTCGATCATCGGGGAGACCGGCAACATCGGCCAGGCCAACTACGCCGCATCGAAGTCCGGCCTGTTCGGCCTGACCAAGACCCTCGCCCGCGAGGCGGCTCACCAGCTCACGCGGGCGGGCAAGCTGACCGACGATTGCATCGGAGTCACGGTCAACACGGTCGCGCCCGGGTTCGTCGCCACCGAGATGCTCGAGCACATCCCCGACAAGGTGCTCGACAAGATCAAGTCGCAGATCCCGCTCGGCCGGCTTGCCCGCCCCGACGAGATCGCGCGCGTGGTCCACTTCCTGGCCGCCGATCAGTCCTCCTACATCACGGGGGCGATCTGGGGCGTCAACGGCGGCCAGGACATGTAGCCCACCGGCGCGGCTCTATATTGAGCCACGATGGCGAATCGCTCTGCGGCTGCGTTAGGGGAGATCATCCGTCAGCAGCGTGAGCTGGCCGAACTCTCGATGCGCCAGTTCGCCCAGCTCGCCGGGATCTCGAACCCATATCTGTCTCAGATCGAGCGCGGGCTGCGCGCCCCGTCGGAGAACGTGCTGCAGGGGATCGCCGGCGCGCTGAAGGTATCCGCCGACGCCCTCTACGAGCAGGCCGGCGTGCCGCTGCCGGGCGACGAGCCCCAGCGCAGCGCCGTGCTCGACGCCGTGGCCTCGGACCCGAGGTTGACGGCCCGCCAGCGCAGCGCGCTGAAAGAGGTCTACGAGGCGTTCGTAGCGGCCTCGCCGCGAGAGTCGCGACAGCCGCGACGGTCTCGACAGCCGCGGCGGCGTGGCGAGACGGCCCAGAGCGCCGAGAAGTGAGCGATCGCAAGGCGGCCCTGGTCACCGGTGCGGCGAGCGGCATCGGCCGCGCCGTCGCAGCGCGGCTGGCCGGCGGCGGCATGGACGTGCTCGCCGTCGACCTCGAGCCCGACCCCGATGGCCCGGGCGTCCCCTACCGCGCCGACTTGACGCGCGCGGAGGAGAACGTCGGTGCGGTGAGCGCGGCACTCGAGCGCTTTGGACGCCTCGACGTGGTCGTCCCCAACGCCGGCGTACAGCACGTCTCGCCGATCGAGGAGTTCCCGCTCGAGCGCTTCGAGACGATCGTGGCGCTACTGCTGACCAGCCCGTTCGTGCTCGCCAAGCACGCCTGGCCGGCGCTGAAGGACTCCGGGGCGGGGCGGCTGATCGTGATCGCTTCCGTTCACGGGCTGGTCGCTTCGCCGTTCAAGGTCGCCTACGTGTCCGCCAAGCACGGCGTGCTCGGGCTGGTCAAGACGCTCGCCCTCGAGGGCGCCGAGGTCGGCGTCACCGCCACTGCTGTCTGTCCTGGCTACGTGCGCACGCCGCTGGTCGAGAAGCAGATCGCTGACCAGGCGCGGGTGCATTCGCTCTCCGAGGATCAGGTGCTCGAGCAGGTGATCCTCGCGCCGCACGCGGTCAAGGAGCTGATCGAGCCCGACGAGGTGGCGCAGGTGGTCGCGTTCCTGGCCGGCCCGGCGGGGCGGGCGTTCACCGGCGCGCCGGTGACGATGGATCAGGGCTGGACCGCACGCTAGCCATTGGCCGGCCGTAGTATCCGCCTCGGCTACGGTGGGCGGCGACGACATGGACAACGGGCCAACACCGCGCAACGAAGCGGCGCTACGCGAGCAGGTAGCGGCGATCCGGTGGTTTCACTCGATCGAGCTCGCCCCGGGACTCGCGACACCCGCGCCAGAGGTCACGGCCGATCGGCTGCACTTGCTCCGAATGCCGGCAGATCTATCGGGACGGACGGTGCTCGACATCGGTGCCTGGGACGGTTTCTTCTCATTTGAAGCCGAGCGGCGCGGCGCGGCGCGGGTGCTCGCCGCCGATTACTTCGCCTGGCACCAGAACTGGAGCCAAGGAAGGATTCGAACTCGCCCGGCGGGTGCTGGACTCCAAGGTGCAGGATGCCGACATCGACGTGATGGACCTCGCGCCCGAGCGGATCGGCACGTTTGACCTCGTGCTCTTTCTCGGTGTGCTGTACCACTTACGTCATCCCCTTCTCGCGCTAGAACGCGTCGCCAGCGTCACCGAAGAGCAGCTGATCCTGGAGACCCACGTCGACCTGACCTGGCTTCGACGCCCGGCGATGGCGTTTTATCCCAGCCTAGAACTGGGCTGGGACCCAACGAACTGGTGGGGTCCGAATCCAGCCGCCGTCACGGCGATGCTCTACGCGGTCGGCTTCACGCGAGTCGAGCTGGTCACGCCGAACTCGTGGGCCTACCGCGCCGCTCGCACCGCCCGGCGAACCGCTCGAAACCTCAAGTCCGTCACGCGACATCGCGTCATGCCACCCGAGCGGATCGATCAAGGCCGCGCCGTCTTCCACGCGTTCAATTAGGCACCGCCGCCGGGCGCCGCCTCGGGCGGCGCGGCTTTGAGTGCGCGAGCACCGCGGCCATCAGCGGCGGCCAGTGCTCGGCCAGCGCCTCGTGGCCCATGAACAGCCCGAGATGGCCGCCGGCGCTGACCCGCCGGAGCACCTGGTCGGCCGGCGTGGCGGCGTAGTCCGCCAGCGCGAACACCTGGTCGGGAGGGGTGATGTGGTCGGTGGCCCCGCCGAGCAGGTTGAGCGGCATCTCGAGCCGGCCCAGGTCCACCTGGCCGCCGCGGACCTCGAGCTCGCCTCCGATCAGCGCGTTGTCTCGGAACAGGTGGCGGACGATCCACAGGTAGAAATCCCCTGGGATGTCCTGGGTGTGCTTGAACCATTCCTCGAACTCCCGGTAGCGCTCGACGTATCGGTGGTCGTCGAGGTGACCGAGTAGCTCGAGCTGGCGGGAGATCTCAGAGCCGGGCTGGATCATGATGAACCCGCTGAGCATGTGCTCACCCTTGAGCACCCCGCCATCGGCGGCCACGAGCGCCTCGTAGAAATGCAGGTCGCCGGCCGGCGCCAGCCAGCTCACCATTTGCCCGATCACCGGCTCGCCGACGTGGAAGTCGATCGGAGCGCCGGCGATCGTGAGCGTGTTGACGCGTTCGGGGACCAGGGCGGCGTAGATCGTCGCCAGCCAGCCGCCCTGGCAGTCACCGATCAGGTTGACGCGACCACCGCAGTGCTCGACTGCGCGATCGATCACGTCGAGGTAGTCCTCGATCGAGGCGCCGGCCGTCTCGGGCGTGGCGCCGATCCAGTCGAGCGTGTAGGCCCGCCTGAGCCCGGACTCGAGGATCGTCCGCATCTGGCTCTGCTCGGACGAGTAGTCGACGATGCAGGAGTCGTGGCCAGCCTGAGGCGGCAGCACGAGCGTCGGCACCAGCCCGCGGGCCGGGCCGGCCGAGAAGTCGCGCAGGCGCGCGATGGGCGCTTCGAAGGAGATCTCGTGCGGAGATGACCAGCTGGGGCGGCGGCGCTCGGTGGCCAGCGAGATCCAGCGCGGCACGTCGAGCGGCCGGGGCGCGGCGCGCAGGCCCGCGGTGAGGCACTCCGTCATACCGGTCAGCAGCGCGCCCCACCCCTCGAGCCAGGTTCCGGGCAGGCCGGCGTAGGCCGGCGAGACGGGCGGACATTGCGACGATGCGGTCAACACGACCTCCTTAACAGCGTTGGCACCGACGGGAGTTCCCGCCGGTGCCAACGATTGTCGCGAATCTGGGTGTCGGACTACTTCAGCAGCGTGCGCGCGGTGCTCGTGTAGGAGCCGGCGAGCTCGCGGGCGAACTCGGTCTGGGCCTCGGTCAGGTCCTTGATCCACTCCTGCTGAGTCGCTCCGGCGACCTTGAGCTCGACCTCGATCGCGCGGTCAACGACCTTCTCGTAGGAGTCGAGGTACACGTTGCCGACCTTGCGGGTGGCGGCGAAGAACTGCTCGCCGGCCTGATTTGCGCGGTCGAAGGTCGACTCGATCGACGGGGTGGTGTGCTTGGTCTGAGTGGTTGCCATGATTGCTCCTGGTGTCGGTGAGGCTGGTTGCTTGCTTGTGCTTGCAGATTAGCAGATCACTCGCTAACGCGCAAGCAGGATTCGAGACCGCTTCCCAACCTTGCCACGACCGTGTCAAGGTTTAGTAGGATTCCCTGCGATGCGAGACTTCATCGCCGCAACGCGCGAGCGCACGCTGGTCTACGACGGGGGCATGGGCGCGACGCTCGAGCAGTTCGCCCTCAGCCTCGAGGCCGACTACAAGCTGCCGGGCCGCTGTCACGAGGCGCTGGTCCTCAACCGGCCCGACGTGATCGAGGGCGTCCACGTGTCGATGCTCGACGCCGGCGCCGAGGTGCTCGAGACCGACACCTTCCAGGGCTCGCGGCTGA
>JBPCQU010000045.1:0-28560 GCA_050997795.1 Solirubrobacteraceae bacterium
CATCGACAGATACTCGCACTGGACGGGGACGATCACCTTGTCCGACGCGGTGAGCGCATTGATCGTGAGCAGCCCCAGGCTCGGCGGGGTGTCGATGAAGATGAAGTCGTAGTCGTCCTTGATGTCGACGAAGGCCTTCTGCAGCGAGCGCTCGCGACCGATCATCGTCGACATCGCGATCTCGGCGCCCGCCAGGTCTATGGACGCACATGCCACATCGATCTCTCGCTTGCGGATCACCTCCCGGATCGAGACGTGGTGCACGAGCACGTCGTACATCGACTTCTCGAGCGTGTCCGGATCGATCCCCTGCGACATGGTCAGGTTGCCCTGCGGGTCCATGTCACAGCACATCACGCGGTGTCCCTCCTCCGAGAACGCCACCGCGAGGTTGAGCGTGGTCGTGGTCTTGGCTACGCCACCCTTCTGGTTGGCGAGCGTGATCACCTTGCAGGTGGCCATGGGTTAGGGGCTCCGATGCGTCGGTGGACTCATACGCGCCTGTATTCGCACGCGGGCCGCGAAATCCTCCGCTCCGTGACTATCGGCGCCTGAAGTATTTTCATCTTCCGTGCCCGGCCTCCTGGACCGCCGCCTGATCTTCGTCACCGGTAAGGGCGGGGTGGGGAAGTCGACTGTCGCGATCGCCCTGGGCCTGGTCGCCGCGCGGCGCGGCCTGCGAACGATCGTCGCCGAGCTCGCGAGCCAGAGCCGCGTACGCGACGCGTTCCAGCCCGGCTCGCGAAACGCGGCGGTCGGCGAGACGGGCAGCGATGGCCACGCCGGCGGTCAGGAGGTCGAGCTCGCCGAGCGGTTGTTCACGATCTCGATCGACCCCCAAAGCGCGATGGAGGAGTACCTCAGGGTCAAGACCGGTGCGGTCGGGCAGGTGCTCGGCTCGAGCCGGCTGTTCGCTGCCTTCGCGATGGCGACGCCGGGGATGCGCGAGCTGCTGAGCATCGGCAAGGTTTGGGAGCTCGCGCAGCTCGAGCGCCGGACGCACGGCGCCGACGCCTATGACCTGGTGATCGTCGACTCGCCGGCGGCCGGCCACGGCGTCGGCATCCTGCGCACGCCGCGGACGTTTGCCGAGATCGCACGGGTGGGGCCGATTGCCCATCAGGGTGCGACGATCGCCGCCACGATCGCCGATCACGAGTTCACCGCCGTGATCGGGGTGACGACCGCCGAGGAGATGCCGGTCAACGAGACCCTGTGGCTCCGGGACGCGCTCGCCGCGGAGCAGCTCCGGCTCGACGCGGGGATCGTCAACGCGCTGTATCGAGAGCGCTTTGCGTCCGCCGAGCGAGCCACGCTCGAGTCGGCCCGAGCGCGCCGGCGCTCGCCTCTCGCCCGGGCGGCGCTCGCCGCCGCCCTGTCCGAGCAGGCTCGGGCCGAGGGCCAACGCGAGCAGCTGGCGCGGCTGCACGGCGGACTCGGCATGGAGCTGCTGGAGCTGCCGTACCTATTCGCCGAGCAGGTCGGGCCGCCCGAGCTCGAGCTGCTCGCCGACGCGCTGGACCGCGGGCTTCGCGAGCCCGCTTTAGCGCTCAACCGGTGAGCTCCACCGCCCGCCGGCCGGCCCGCAGCCCGGACTCGATCGCGCCGTCGATGAACCCCGCCCACCCGTTCGCGAGGTCTGATCCGGCGAGCAGCACGTTGCCCTCGGGCTGTTGCATCGCGGCATGGTGGTGCTCGAACCAGCTCGGACGGTGGATCGCCCAGGTTCCGCGCGAGAACTCGTCGGCGAGCCAGTCGTGAGTCGTCGCCCCGAGCACTTCGTAGCCGGGCAGGAGCGCGTCCAGGTCCCGCTGCAGCGCCGGCAGGCTCGCCTCACAGCGCTCGGCGTCGGCACCGAAGCCGATCAGCAGCTGCGTGCCGTCGTCGAACAGCTGCTCGGTGGCGAGATGGCCGAACGGGTGGCCGGGACGAATCGCGCTCTGCCTCGCCGCCTCGCCGCGCGCGTGGATCATCAGCTTGATCCCGCGCGAGGCCTGGCCCAGCGCGATCGCGCGCCGCTTGCCCTCGGCGAGCTCGGGCGTGAACTCGATCGCCCCCAGAGCGTTCAGTGGCACCGCGACGATCGCGACGCGGCCGGCGTAACCGTCGCCGTCGCGGGTCGTGACCTCCAGGTTCTCGCCGCGTCTGGCGACCGCGGCGACGGCCGCTCCGGGCCGCAGCTCAACCGGCGCCGCGGCCGCGATCGCGTTCAGCAGAGCTCCGGTTCCGCCTTCGATCGTGACGCGACCGCCGGTCTGTTGGGTCAACTCGAGGCTGTACCCGGACAAGGCGTGCCAGCGTAGGACGGAGACTGCCCCGGCGTCAGACAGCGGTGCATGCGCCAATGACTCGAGCTCGCCGCTGAGCACGGCGTGCTCGTCGGCGGCGAGCTCGAGCTCGGCGAGCCGTCCGGCGATCGTCAACCGGTCAAACCGCGCCAGCTCGTGAAGCGCGTGGAGCGGATCGTGCGGCAGCGGCAGCGCCGCCTGGACCCCGTTGACGAACGCGTCCCACCCGCGGCGCGCGATTTCGTCGCGCTCCTCGATCGTGCCGGATCGACGTTCGTCGCCCACATACCAGCCGGCGCGCTGGCCGTCAGGGCTGGCTCGCACCCCGAGCCCGGCGCGGGTCAGCTCAGAGAAGACGTGCGGCTGGTGCCAGTGGACCCAGGCGCCGCCGAGCTCGACCCGCGTCCCGGCCCACTCCACGCTCCACGTGCGTCCGCCGAAGCGCTCGCGCCCTTCGAGCACCAGCACCGAGCGCCCCCGCAGCGCGCACTCTCGGGCCGCGGTGAGGCCCGCGAACCCTCCCCCCACGACGATCACGTCGTACATCAGCCGCTTCGCCTGATCGCCGCGTCGACCGCGACCGCGCCTTCACCGGCCGGCCCGACCAACACGGGGTTGCACTCGACCAGTGCCAGCGAGCACTCCACCAGTACGCGGGCGACGCCCTCGGCGAGCCTCGCCGCGGCGCCGAGATCGAGACTCGCGCGGCCACGAGCGCCGAGCAGCAGCGGCGCGCCTCGCAGGGCGCGGAGCGCGAGCTCGATTCGCCCGGCGTCCGCGGGCAGCGGCACGATCGCTACATCGTCGAGCAGCTCGGTCCAGATCCCGCCGAGCCCGAGCACCAGCGCCGGCACGATGCTGTCGGTCCGGGCGGCGACGATCAGCTCGACCCCCGGCGTAGCCATCCGTTCGGCGAGGACCACGGCGTCGAGGCGAGCTGCGTCCCCGGCCAGGCGGCGGTAGGCGAGCCTGACATCTGCCTCCGAGCGCAGGCCGAGCACGACGCCGTCGAGCTCGGATTTGTGCTGCACCGCCGGCGAGCTCAGCTTCAGCGCCGCGTGGCCGCCGAGCTCGCCCAGGGCGGCGACGGCGTCATCCTCGCCGGCCACGACCCGTCCGTCGGGGACGCTCAGGCCGTGCGCTCGCAGCAGCGCCTTGGCTTCGTGCTCGGCTAGCCACTCGCCGTCTTCGTGCTCGGCGAGCCACTCGCCGTCTCGGGGCTCGGCCCGTTCACGCAGACCGCCCGCCAGCGCGGCGATCTCCCGCAGGCGGCCCGGGTCGCCGGGCGGCCGAAAGCGGGCTGCGGCGCAGCGAAGCCCGGTCCGGAGTCCGGCGACGGCGGCCACGCCGGCGCGGGCGAACGCCCACGCCGCGTCGTCGTCGAGCAGCTCGGGCAAGGTCGAGGACACGAGCGTCGGAACCGGGCTCAGGGCCGCGCCGGCGATCACCGCTTCGCGGACCGCGCGCCAGGACTCCTCCGAGGCGCCGGTGAGGCCGTGGGGCTGGTCATAGAAGACGAGCACCTGCTCGATCGACGGGTCCTCGCCGAGAGTGCGCACCAGCTCGGCCAGCGCGTCGCGATCCCCCCAGATCATCGCCGTGTAGTCGAGCGGATTGCCGACCGTCGCGGCGCTCGGAAGCAGCGCGTTCAGCCGCCGGACGGTGGCCGGAGCGAGCTCCGGGAGCTCGAGGCCGATCCGCTGCGCCTCGTCGGCACCCTGGGCGGAGTCGCCCCCCGAGCAGGTCATGATCGCCAGTCCGCGCCCGGGCCTCGCCGCCCGTCGGGTGCCACCCGCGGGCACGGCCATCGTCTTGGCGAGCTCGAGCAGTTCGTGGACGTCCTGCGCCCACACCGCCCCGGCCTCGGCGACCAGGCTGCGAAACACGCGCTGATCGCCGGCCAGGGCACCGCTGTGGACAGCGGCCGCGCGGGCGCCCGCCGCCGAGCGCCCGACCTTGAGCACGACCACCGGAACGCCGGTCTCGGCGCAGGCGGCCAGACCCTCGCAGAGCTCCGGGCCACCATCGTCCTCGAGGTACAGGGCGACCGCGCCAACCCCCTCCTCGCGGGCGAGGAACTCGAGATAGTCGGCCGCCGTCAGGACCGCCTGATTGCCACTGGCGATCACGGTGTGGAAGCGCAGCCCCCGCATCGTCGCCAGCGCGTTGACGGCGACGTTCCCGCTCTGCGAGACCAGCGCCACCGCTCCCGCCGCGCGCGGCGCGAGCGCGTCGCCCCAGAGCGCGGTCCGCCACCGCGGGGACACGATTCCGTTGCAGTTCGGACCGCAGACCGGGAGTCGGTGGCGGGTCGCCGCCGCGACCAGCTCGCGATGACGCTCGGCGCCCCCAGGCGCCTCGTCGAAGCCGGCACTGAACACCACGGCGCCGCCACAGCCGCGGGCTCCGGCCTGCTCGATGACCGCGACGACGCCGGGCGCGGGAATCGCCACCACCAGCGCGTCGACCGCGATCGGCAGGTCGGCGACGCTCGGCACGCACGGGTGGCCGAGGACCTCGTCGCGACGAGGGTTGACGCCCCATACCTGGCCCTCGAAGCCGATCGCCTCGGCGTTGAGCAGCGCCTGCGCCGCGTAGCTCCCGGGGCGGTCGGTCGCACCGACGACCGCCATCGAGCTGGGATGGAGGAGGCGCCCCAGGTTCAGGCCCGGACCAACGGCTTCGCCGTCGGGGCGGGTGCCGAGGGCCGTCAATGGATCGTCGCCTCGACCCCGCGGCGCTCGAGGGCGCGGGCGATGATCAGCCGCTGGATCTCGCTTGTGCCCTCCCAGATCCGGTCGACGCGGAGCTCGCGCAGGTAGCGCTCGGCGACGTTTGAGCGCAGGTAGCCGCGCCCCCCGAAGGTCTGCACGGCGCGGTCAGCGCAGCGACCGGCCGCCTCTGAGACGAACAGCTTGGCCATCGAGGCCTTGACGTGGATCAGCTTCGGGTCCGCGCCGGCGTCGACCATCGAGCAGACGTGCAGCGCGAGCAGACGCCCGAGCGTGGCGTCGGTGGCCGAGTCCGCGAGCGGGAACGAGATTCCCTGGTGATCGATGATCCGCCGGCCGCCCTGAGTGCGATCCACCGCCCACGCGGTCGTCTCCTCGAGCAGTCGCCACATCGCACCGAGCCCGTGGGTGGCGATCCCGAGCCGCTCCTCGGTGAACCAGCGGCGCTGCAGCTCGTCGCCGTTGCCGACCCCGCCGATCACCGCACCGGGGCCGACCTCCACGTCGCTGAAGCGGATCGTCGGGTGGCCGTGGGGATAGTTGTGGGTGAACTTGGGGTCGTCGACGAACTCGACCCCGGCGGTGTCGGGCTCGACCAGGAACAGCGTCGGCCGCCCGCGTGAGCCGTCGATCGCGTTCGCCATCACGATCAGCACGCGGGCGACGTCGCCCGAGGTGACGAACCACTTCTCGCCGTTGATCACCCAGCCGGCATCCGTCGCCACGGCGGTCGTCTCGATCCCACCGGGGTCTGACCCAGCCTCGGCCTCGGTGACGGCGTACGCGTCGCCACCGTCGCCACGCAAGGCGGGAGCGACGTAGCGTTCGATCTGCTCCGGCGTCCCCTCGAGCAGCACGTTGTAGACGTTCGGGACGTGCCAGTGCAGACCGTTGGTGACGCGTCCGAACTGCTCGTTGACGAGAAACCACTCGAGCATCGTCCAGCCCTGTCCGCCGTGGTCGACGGGGACCCGGCCGCCGTGCAGCCGCGCGTCGATCGCCGCCCGCTTGATCTCGGCGACTGCCTCCTCCGGCAGCGCGCCGCCGCGGCCCTCGGCGTCGACCTCGAGCGGCATCAGGACTCGCTCCACGAACTCGCGGGCGCGGGCCTGGAGGTCGAGCTGCTCGGCGCTCAGCTCGTGGGTGGCGGGGGTGGCTGTGGTCATTCGATTCTCCCTTGCGCTCAGCGGTCGTGGGCGTCGGCGTCGGTCACTAGGCGCGCGAGCCGCTCGCGGTCGCCGGCCGTCAGCGCGGCTCCGCGGCCGGGCAGCCCGAGCAGCAGGTTGTGGTGGTTGGCGATCACAGCGCTCGCCCGCCGGCGGGCGCGGGCCACCTCCGGGTCGCTGACGCCGGCGCTGGCGTCGATCAGCTCGACGACGTGGTGCAGGTACTGAAGCCACCGCCGTTGGCTCCCGCGCAAAACGAGTCGCTCGATCCGGTACCGCTCGCCGGCGACGGCGTCATCCGGGGGGCGATGCGCGGCGGCGAGCGTGGCCACCGCGCGCGGGAGCTCGCGCTCGGGCTCCGGCGTGACCGAGAGCCATGACGCGCGCTTGACCATGGGGTTTACACTAACAAAAACTGATCACAAAGTCAGGAAGAGTTCGCCAATGAAATCCGCCGCAGCCCCGCCCCCCGCGCGCTCGCCCGTCACCCGCGGTACCGCGCTCGAGCCCCGGCTCTACACCGATCCCGGCCTGATCGAGCCAGAGCAGCAGCTGATCTTCGAACGCACCTGGCAGCTCGCCGGCCACGTCGCCTCGTTGCCGCGCCCAGGCGCCTACCTGACGGCCCGCGCCGGGACCCAGCCGGTGCTCGTCGTGCGCGACGAGCACGATCGGCTGCGCGCGTTCAAGAACGTATGCCGGCATCGCGGGTCGCGGCTGCTGAGCGGCTCGGGACAGTGCAAGGCGGCGATCCGCTGTCGCTATCACGGCTGGACGTACCGGCTCGACGGGTCGCTGATCGGCGTTCCGGAGGGGCTCTCGTTCGACGATCGTCTCGACAAGGGCGCGCTCGGGCTGATGCCCGCCCGCGTCGAGGAGCTGTGCGGGCTCGTGTTCGTCAACCTCGATCCGGATGCGGCGCCGCTGGCGGAGCTCGTGGGTGACTTGCCGCGGCGGCTCGCGCCGTACCGGATCGAGTCCCTGCGGCCGTTCGCACCGGCCGGCGGCACCCAGCCGGCCAACTGGAAGGCGGTGGCCGACAACTACCTCGAGGGCTACCACATCCCGATCGCCCATCCGGGCCTGATGCGGATGCTCGACTACAAGTCCTACGACGTCGAAGTCAACGAGCACTACGTGTGGTTCGACGCGCCGCTGCGAAGCAAGCCGAGCAGCAACCGGCTCGAGCGCCTGTACGCGCGGCTGGTCACGCCGATGCCGGGGCTCGCCGACGATGACCGCACCACCTGGCGCTATGCCTTCATCTATCCGAACACGACGATCGACCTGTACCCCGATCAGGTCAACACCTGGCAGATGCTCCCCGACGGCGTCGGCCGCACGAGCGACACGTTCGCCTGCTACCGACCGGCCGGGACCGATCCCCGCACTCGGATCGTGCAGTGGGCCAACCAGCGCCTGAACCAACTCGTGCTCAACGAGGACATCGACCTGGTCGACAACGTCCAGCAGGGGCTGGCGACCCGAGGGTACCGGTGCGGACCGCTGTCGCACCGCGAGCGCGGCGTCGCCTGGTTCGCCGACCGGGTTCGCGCCGACCTGGCGCCGGCGCTGGATGAGCCCGCGGCGGGGACGACGTGAGCGACGCCCGAGCCAGGAGAGGGGCGCGCGAGCGGATCCTCGCCGCCGCCGTCGGCCGGATCGCCAGCGAAGGGATCGACGCGGTGCGGATCGCGCGGATCGCGATGGACGCCGGCGTCTCGAGCTCGCTCGTGCACTATCACTTCGCCAGCCGCGAAGCGCTCCTGGCCGAGGCGCTCGACTGGTCCTACACCCACGCGGGCGACGCCCGGATCGCCGACAGCGAGCCCGCCGGGCAGTCGCACGCCGAGCGCCTGGAGTCCATGATCGGCCACTGCCTGCCGAGCAGCCCGTCGCTGGAGGAGGACTGGGTGCTGTGGGTCGAGCTGTGGCTGCGGGCGGTGCGCCATCCGCAGCTGCGAGGGGTCGCCGAGGAGCTCTACGCCCGCTTGCACGCGTGGTTCGCGCAGGAGATAGCCGCCGGCGTCGCCGAGCTCGAGTTTGACCGCTGCGATCCCGACGATGTGGCCGATCGCACACTGGCGTTGATCGACGGCTTCGGCGTGCGCACGCTGATCGGAGACTCGACGATCCCCCTCGAGCGGGCCCGGCGGGCGGTGGGGTCCTCGCTGGCCCGCGACCTCGGGCTCGGCGAGCAGCTGGTGCCGACGGCCCGTGCGGCACGCCGGCGCCAGGACGCGCGGGAACCCCGCGGGACCGGAACCTCGGGCTAGTGTCGACGATCGCCATGTTCCCCGAACCCGGGGCGTGGGGCCCGACGAACAATCTGGTCGCGATCGCCGAGCCGCTGCGAGAGCGTGGTCATCGGGTCGTGTTCGTGGTCGAGGAATCGTTCGCCGGGGAGCTCGTACAGCGTGACTTCGAAGAGGCGCTGATGCGGATGGCGCCCGCCCCTGAGAACCCCGAGAGCGTTGGCGAGGGCTGGGCGGAGTTCATCCGCACCACCGCTCCTGAGTTCCGCAAGCCCACGATCGAGCAGCTCGCGACGGTCACCAAGCCGATCTGGGAGGAGCTGGTGGCCGGCGCCAAGTACGCGCACGCGCGGCTGCGAGAGATCTGGGAGGACGTCCGGCCCGACGTGGTGGTGTCCGACAACGTGGTCGGCTTCCCCGCCGTGCCGCTCGCGGGCGTCCCCTGGGTGCGAATGGTGTCGTCCAACCCGCTCGAGCTGGACGACCCGGTGCTGCCGCCCGCGTTCTCCGGGTATCCGGCCGATGACCAGACCGCCTGGACGCAGTTTCGCGACGAGTACGCCCGGCTGCACGAGCCCCTCGCGCTCGAGCTGTCGGACTTCAACCGCGAGCAGGGCGCCCCGCCCCTCGCCCCTGGCCAGTTTCAGTACGCGTCACCGTGGCTAAACCTCTTCCTGTTTGCCGCGGAGATCGACTACGCCCGCTCGCAGCCGCTCGGGCCGACCTGGCACCGCCTCGATTCGACCGTGCGGAGCGGCGAGCCGGAGTTCGATCTCGACCAGCGGCTTCCCGGCCCGGCGGGCGCCGGGAGGATCGTCTACCTCTCGCTGGGAAGCCTCGGGTGCATGGATACCGGCCTGATGCAGCGGTTCATCGATGTCCTGCGCCGTACCGAGCACCGCGTGATCGTGAGCCTGGGACCGCGGCACGAGGAGCTCGTGCTCGGCGAGCGGATGTACGGCGAGCCGTTTCTCCCGCAGACGTCGATCGTCCCCGCTTGCGACCTGGTGATCACGCACGGCGGCAACAACACGGTCGGCGAGGCCTTGTACTTCGGGCTGCCGATGATCGTGCACCCGCTGTTCTGGGATCAATACGACAACGCCCAGCGGGTCGATGAGCTGGGCTACGGCGTGCGCCTGCGGTCCTACGACTGGACCGACGCGGAGCTGCTGCGCGCCGTCGAGCGACTGCTCGGCTCGGAGGGGCCGCGCGAGCCGATGGGCGAGATCGCCCACCGGCTGCAACGTGGGCCCGGGCAGGTCAAGGCCGCCGATCTGATCGAGCAGCTCTGTCGCACACGGGAGCCCGTCTCCCGCCCCGAGTAGCCCTCGGCTTGACAGCCGCGCGCCCGCCGCGATAGTTTTCTGAACGGCGATTCAGGATACGTGAGCTGAGGCGATGAGTCCCCGTCCCAAGGTCGATCACCTGCGCAAGCCGCAGATCGTCGCGGCAGCCGCCGAGGTGCTGTACGAGCGGGGGCTGTTCGACACCCGCATCGGCGACATCGCCGAGCGGGCAGGCACGAGCTCGCCGACGATCCTCTACTACTTCGAGTCCAAGGATCGGCTCCTGGAAGAGGCGGTCGACCACGCCGACCGCGAGTTCTACGCGCGGCTGTCCGAGGGCCAGGACCGCTTTGAGCACGCCAGCGACAAGCTCGTCCACCTGATCGAGCAGACCAGCCTCGGCCCCGGCGGCCTGAGCGACTACACGCTGTGGATGGAGATCTGGGTCCGCGCGCGCCGTGACCCGACCGTCCGGCGCTCGTACTTCCGGCTCGACCGCCGCCAGCGCAGCTTGATAGCGGGCATCGTGCGCGAAGGCCAGGAGGCCGAGGAGTTCAAGCGCGACACCGATCCCGACGACTTCGCGCTCGTGCTCAGCGGCCTGCTCGATGGGCTCGGAGTCCAGGTGACGATCGGCCAGCCGGAGGTGACGCCGGAGCGGATGGTCGAACGCTGCCTGGCCGTGGCGTCGAGCGAGCTCGGCTGCGAGCTGCGTCGCCACAAGCCGACCCGACAAGCTGACCAGAGAGGAGCAGGGCGATGACCGATGACGTTCACGATCCAGCGCCGGACGCCGGGCACGGCGCCAGCACGCGAAGGACATTCCTGCGGCGAGCGAGCGTCGCCGCCGCGGGCCTGACGATCCCCGGCGCTCTGGCCGCGTGCGGATCTACCACGCCGGTCGCGAGCGGCGGCGGCGGCAGCGCGGCTCTGGGTCCCGGCGGCCTGCCCCTGGCGCGGCCCGACCACCCGGTGACCCTCCCGATCCGCGCGGGAAACAAGGCGATCGCCTCCGGCCTGAAGCCCGAGAAGGGACCGCTCCAGTTCTACAACTGGATCAGCTACATCAACCCGGACGTCGTCAAGGACTTCGAGAGGAAATACAAAGTCGGGGTCCAGATCAGCACCTTCACGACGATGGACGAGGCGGTCGCCAAGCTCACCAGCGGGCAGGTCGGCTTCGACGTGTTCGTACCCGAGCTGTTCAACCTCGAGCAGCTCGTCGCCGGCAACATCCTGCAGCCGCTGAACCACAGCTACATCCCCAACCTGCGGCGCAACGTCTGGCCGTCGCTGAACAACCCGTGGTACGACGTGGGCGCACGCTACACCGTCCCTTATACGATCTACACCACTGGGATCGGCTGGCGCACCGACAAGCTGCCGGGATTCAATCCCGCCAAGCTGGCCAATCCGTGGAGCGCGCTGTGGGTGCAGGGGCCGAAGATCGTCGGCAAGGTGGGACTGCTCGATGACCAGCACGATGGGCTGACGATGGGCCTGCTGCACAAGGGCTTCACCGACCCCAACACCGAGGTGCCATCCCAGCTCATGGCCGCGCAGAAGTCCTTACAGCAGCTGGTCTCCACGGTCAATCTGAAGTTCGACACCAACGAGTACCAGGCGCTGGCCGACGGCTCGCTGTGGCTGCACCAGGGCTGGTCGGGTGACATCGCCTCCACTCCGGCCTACGCGCCCAAGGGCACGCCGGCCAGCGCGTTTGCCTACTGGTGGCCCCCAGACGGCCAGGGTCCGATCGACAACGACATGTTCGGGGTCTTGCGCGGCGCGCGCAACCCGGTCCTCGCGCACCTGTTCCTCAACCACCTACTCGACGTCGAGGAGGTGTTCAAGAACTTCTCGTACAACTACTACCAGCAGCCGCTCAACGCGATGACGCCGGAGGCGGTGGTCGCCCGCAATCTGGTCGTGCCCAACCTGCGAAACACCCTGATCCGCGAGGACCAGTTCCGCCACGGCCTCGTCCAGGGCCCGCTCAGCCAGCGGGGCCAAACCCTGTGGGAGAACGCCTGGGCGGCCGTCAAGTCGTCGTGAGGGCGACGTGAGCTCGACCACGATCGAGAGCCGGCGCTACTGGCGGATGTTCGCCCTGCCGGGGGTTGTGTGGCTGGTGCTGTTCGTCGTCGTGCCCGCCTACGCGGTCCTGGCGATCGCGATGGGCCGGGTCAACTTCCTGTTTCAACCGATCCCGGCCTGGAACCCGGTGACATGGAACCCGGGCTTCCTCTCCCAGGCCTTCTCGGGCTCGCTGCCCGGCGGAGAGTACTGGCCGGCGGTTCGCAACACGCTGGTCTACGTCGCCGTCTCGATGGCGTTGTGCTTCGCGATCGGCTATCCCGTCGCCTACTTCGTCGCCCGCCACGCCAAGCGCACCAAGACCCTGTTGATCGTCCTGCTGGTGATCCCGTTCTGGGTCAGCTATCTGCTGCGGATGCTGGCCTGGATCGGTCTGCTCTCCCCCGACGGCTACGTGAACCAGATCCTGCAGACGTTCGGGATCGCCAACCCACCCGACTGGCTCAACGGCAACGCCTACTCGGTGATCCTGGCGCTCGTCTACGGCTACATCCCGTACTTCATCCTGCCGGTGTTCGCGGGACTCGATCGGATCGATCGCAGTCAGATCGAGGCCGCGCGCGACCTCGGGGCGACCCCATTTCGGGCCTTCTTGCACGTGACCCTGCCGCTCAGCCGGCCGAGCATCCTCGCCGGCTCCGCGCTCGTGGCGCTGCCGATGTTCGGCGACTACTACACCAACGACCTGATCTCGGCCTCGCCGCACACCAACATGCTCGGCAACGAGATCAACCTGTTCGTGCAGGGCGGCTCGGAGAAGAACCTCGGCGCCTCGCTGGTGATCGTGCTGATGGTGCTGCTGACGATCGGGATGGGCTACTACCTGTACTCGACCGCGCGCGACGCGAGACGCATGGCGTGAAGCGGCTGCGCAACCCGTGGGGCCAGCCTCGCTTCCTGGTCCTCGAGACGTGGGCGTACGTCGCCTGGGCGCTGCTGCCGGTGGTGATCGCGATCCTGTTCTCGTTCAACGCCGGTCGCTCGCGCAGCGTCTGGCAGGGCTTCTCGATCCGCTGGTGGTGGGGTGATCCCAGCCAGTCGATCTTCCACGACCCGCAGTACACCCAGGCGCTGTTGCACAGCCTGCTGCTGGCGGCGCTCGACATGGTGATCGCGACCCCCCTCGGGGTGCTGCTGGCGCTCGGGCTCGCGCGCTGGCGCGGGCGGGGGTCCGGGGCCGCCAACTCGCTGATGCTGATCCCGCTGGTCACGCCCGAGATCGTGATGGCGGTCTCGCTGCTGGTGGTCTTCACGCAACTCTCGGTCGTGCCCTTCGCGTTGATCCACCTCGGCACCGTCGCGCAGGTCATCGGTCAGGTGACGTTCTCGCTCTCCTACGTGGTGGTGATCATCCGCAGCCGGCTCGCCTCGATCGGCCCCCAGTACGAGGAGGCCGCCCGCGACCTCGGCGCGACGCCGCTGGCGGCGTTGCGGCTGGTGCTGGTTCCGCTGCTCTTGCCGGCCATCCTGGCCAGCATGCTGATCGTGTTCGCGCTTTCGATCGATGACTTCGTCGTCACCCAGTACATGTCCTCGAACGCCGCCACGACGACGATCCCGATGTACCTGTACTCCAACGCCCGTGGCGGGACGACAACCCCGGCGCTCAACGCGTTGGCTACGATCCTCGTCTTCACCACGCTCGCGGGGATCACGATCGCCTACCTCATCTACACGGCGCTCGGCCGCCGGACCTCTCCGGCGGGCGGAGTTTCGGCGTTGCGGGACCTGTCTGGCTTGGAGGCCACCTGATGGCCGGCGAGGTCGAGCTGCGCTCCCTGACCAAGCGCTTCGACGAGGCGCTCGCCGTCGACGCGATCCACGCGAGGATCAACGCCGGCGAGTTCTTCTCGCTGCTCGGCCCGTCGGGCTGCGGCAAGACGACGACGCTGCGGATGATTGCCGGCTTCGAGCGCCCCACCTCCGGGGAGATCCTGCTCGACGGCGTCGACGTTGCCCAGGTTCCGCCTCACCGCCGCAACGTCCACACGGTGTTCCAGAACTACGCGCTGTTTCCCCATCTGGACGTGTTCGACAACGTCGCCTTCGGCCTGCGCCGCCACAAGGTCGCCAAGGCACAGGCGCGCGAGCGCGTGGAGCAGGCGATCGAGCTGGTGGAGCTCGGCGGTCTCGGCGCCCGGCGCCCGCAACAGCTCTCCGGCGGCCAGCAGCAGCGGGTGGCCCTCGCTCGGGCGCTGGTGCTGCGACCGGCGGTGCTGCTGCTCGACGAGCCGCTCGGGGCGCTGGACGCCAAGATCCGCAAGCAGCTCCGGCTGGAGCTAAAGGCGCTCCAGGAGGAGGTGGGGATCACGTTCGTGTTCGTCACCCATGACCAGGAGGAGGCGCTCAGCATGAGCGAGCGCGTGGCGGTCATGAACGGCGGCCGGATCGAGCAGATCGGCACCCCGGCCGAGGTCTACGAGAGCCCCAAGACGGTGTTCGTGGCCGATTTCCTCGGCGTCTCGAACCTGATGGATGCAGAAGCGGTCGATTGGGGGCCCGGGGAGTGCACCGTCCGGGTCGGGGACTTCAGGTTGCGGGCCGGCTGCGGAGAGGTCGGCGCGAAGGGACAGGTCAAGATCGTCGCGCGCCCCGAGCGAGTGCGGCTGCTCGCGCACGGCTCCGAGCGCGAGAACTGCCTGCCCGGGATGGTCGAGCGGACCGTCTACGTCGGCGCCAGCCTGCAGGTGATCGTCCGCCTCGCGACCGGCGCGCCGCTCCAGGTCTCTCTCGCCAACACCGGCGGAGCCCACGAGCACAGTCAGGGCACGCCGGTCGACGTGCACGTGCCGCCCGATGCGCTGCGCGTGCTTTGCGCCGAGCCGAGCGCCCACACCGCGGGCGCAGAGCCGGCGGCCGAGCCCGCGCGCACCGCGGGCGTCCACGGCGCTTAGTGCCATTAGGCTGGTCTCATGAGCGTGGCCGAGCTACTGGAGGGCAAGCGCGTCTGCGTCTGCGGCGGGTCCGGGGGGGTCGGCAAGACGACGACCTCGGCCGCAGTCGCGCTCGGGATGGCGGCTCGGGGCGCGAAGGTGGCGGTGGTGACGATCGACCCCGCCAAGCGGCTCGCCAATGCGCTCGGCTTGCAGGAGCTCGAGAATCAGCCACGACGCGTCGAGCCCGAGCGGCTCGCGGCCGGCGGGATCGAGGTCGAGGGCGAGCTGTGGGCGATGATGCTCGACCCGAAGCGGACCTTTGACGAGCTGATCGAGCGGATCGCCCCCGACGCGACCCGAGCGCGGGAGATCAAGGCCAACCGCGTCTATCGAGGGCTCTCGACCGCCGTCTCGGGATCACAGGAGTTCACCGCCGTCGCGAAGCTCTATGAGCTCGATCGCGACGGCGACTTCGATCTTCTGGTGCTCGACACCCCGCCCTCGCGCAACGCGCTCGACTTCCTCGACGCCCCGGGGCGGCTGACTTCATTCCTCGAGGGCCGCGCGCTCAAGACCTTCATCCGCCCCACCGGGCTCGGGATGCGCGTGCTCGGACGTGGCGCCGCACCGTTGCTGGCGGCGCTGCGCCGGGTCACCGGCGTGGACCTGCTGAGCGACCTCTCGACGTTCTTCTCACTGCTCGGCGACATGACCGAGGACTTCAGCGAGCGCGCCGCTCAGGTCGAGCAGATGCTCAAGGCCGACACGACGGCGTTCTTGCTCGTGACCTCGGCCGAGCGCGTGGCGATCGACGAGGCGATCTGGTTTCGCCGCACGCTGAAAGCGAGCGGCCTCCCCTTCGCCGGCGTGATCGTCAACCGTGTCCACCACGACCTGCTCGGCGACGCCGAGCCCGGAGACCTGGCGGCGGCGCTCGGCGACGGGCTACCCACCGACCTAGCGGCGCGGGTGGCGGAGAACTTCGCCGACTACCACCTGCTGGCCCGACGCGACCGGCTTGGCGTGCAGCGTCTCGGCCAGGAGCTCGGCGAGGAGGTCGGCGAGCTCCCGCTGCTGCTCGTCCCCCACCTCGACGATGACGTACACGACGTGGACGGTCTGCTGCGTGTCCACCGCTTCCTGTTCGCCTCGGACTCCGAGCGCGAGCGGTTGATCGCCGGCGTCGTGGCCTGAGCAGGGGCGCGGCGCGCCCGTGGGGCTCAGCCGGTGGCCTCGAGCAGCAGCGCCCCCGAGCCCGACTCGATCCAGGTCGACCAGGCGATCAGGGTCGGCTGCCAGCGCGGGCTCTCGACCGCCCCGTCGGGTCCACTGAGCGTCAGCCTGCCCTGGTGCAGCAGCTCCCAGACGGCCTGCTCGGCGAGCGCGAGCCGCTCGCTGGCCCGCCATGACGGACACTCGGCGACCGCCAGCTCCATCACCTCCGCGAACGTGACCGGCGTCCGGGCGGCGGCCAGCAGCCCGGCCTTGAACGTCTCGACGGCGGCCCGTCCCTCAGAGCCGCGCTGCGCCTGCGCGAGCACCGTCTCGGTCACCTCCTCCGAGGTCTTGCCGACCGTCGCCCAGCCGCGCCCCATGCCGATCTCCTCGGGCCGCAGCGCGGGGCCCTCGAAGATCGTCAAGCGCGCCCGATCGGGCGTCCAACGGCGATCCTCGTGCTCGATCACCGAACCGCTTACCCACGGTCGCGCGAAACGGGCGTCGAGCTCCTCTCGCTCGAGGTTGAAGGCCCGCGCGACATGAGGGAACTGACGCAGCTCGAGGTGGAACATCCAAGCGAAGCTTCTCAGCTTCGCGCTGCGTCGAGGCCAGGCGAGATTGGCCCCGGATGCAGAACGAGCGGGCTCGTGAGCCCGCTCGCGCCTGCGGTCGCGCTCCCCTTTTTACATACGAGCCCCAGGACTTACGTGTTGTGCCTGGCGGGCAAACACTCCCGGCCTCCTCGGAGGCCGAGTAGGGAGCGGCCATCACTCAGCCTAGCGGCGGCGGCCGGCGTGCCCCCGTCAGCCGACAGTCACGGCCGCCGCTTCGGCGAGCAGCTCGTCGGCAACGCCGCGCAGATCGGAGTCGAGGTGACCGCAGAGCGCGTCGCGGAGGATCGCCCGCAGGTGCTCGGCCAGCTCATCCACGAGCGCGTCGACGCCCGTGTCGGCTGCGGCGAGGCCGGTGATCACCGCGCGCTCGAGCGAGATCGCGTGGGCGGTTCGCTGCGCGAGCGCGGCCCGATCGTCCGGTCCGGCGCAGATCACCGCCAGGCGCTGCGCCAAGCGCCCGCTCGAGGGACCCTCGGGCTCGAGCAGCGCCCTGAGGGCCAGCAGGTAGTCGGTCAGCGCTTCGAACGGCGCCAGCCGCTCACACCCCATCTCAAAGCGCGCCAGCGCCCAGGCGAGTTCGCCGCCGCCGGGGAGGCGACGAGCGACGAGATCGTAGAACGCGCGCAGCTCGTCCTCCTGGGCGGCCGGGATCAGCGTCAGCAGCCTCGGCCGGCCGCCGGCCCCGATCGCCACCAGCCTCCAACTTCCGGCCCCGGTCCGGGCCCACGCGACCGGCCCGACCGCGTAGCCGCCGCGCTCGAACAGCCTCAGGGCGGTAAGGATGCGCCTGAAGCGAGTGCGGGCCACCGACACCGGCGGCCGCGCGCAGCGCTCCTGGTCGACGGCGAGCAGGGCGAGGACGTGCGGCTCCTCGTGGTGGCCTCCCCAGACTGCCTCGGCCGGCGCGTCGGTGAGCGCGTCGCCGCGGATCAGCGACAGCCCCTCCCCAAGCGTGAGCTCGGCAGTCTCCGGATCGAGCGCCACGCCGAGCACCGGGGCGATCACGGTCGCGGTGCAGTGGCCCTCGTACAGCGCTCGCTCCAATTCGGCGTAGGCGGCCTCGAAGTGGGCGGGCTCGAAGCCGAACTCGCTCCGGTCCGCGAACACGCACTCGAGGAAGGTGCCGAGCGCGACTTCGGCACGGGCCTCGGGGTCGGGCGGAACCTTTCTCTCGCCGTGCTCCTCCAGGTAGACCTCGAGCGCGTCGCAGCCGGCGAGCGCCGACGCCGCGGCCGCATGCGTGCCGAGCGCCGCGAGTGCTCCGAGGCGTCCCCGGATGAAGTCACCGGTCAGCGGGCGGTAGCAGTAGAGCGGCGATCGCCCACCCCGCTCCTCCACGACCTCGAACGGCATCTCGGCGCCCTCAGCCGTGTCGGCGGCGAGCCGGCCGCTGCATTCGACTGTAAAGGCCTCAAGCAGATGATGGAGCGCGGCGTTTCGCACGCCCGCGATTTCTTCGTCGCCGCGACGGATCCTCTAGGCGCCACGCGGCTTGCAGCGAGCCGGTGGACTCGCTCCAGCTCAGGCGCCGCGTTCGATCTCGGCCAGGTGGGAGACGTTCTCCGCGTCGACCGGGTCCGCGCTCGCGTCCTCACCCAGCCAAGCGTCGAGGATCTCTTCGAGCTCGGCCTCGGAGGTCGATCGCAAGCTGAGCGCGAGCACGTTGGCGTCGTTGTAGCGCCGGGCCCCGGTGGCCGTGCTCGCGTCGAGGCACAGCGCCGCGCGAATGCCCTGAACCTTGTTGGCGGCGATCGAGGCGCCGGTGCCGGTCCAGCAGGCGACCACCGCCTGCGCGGCGCTGCCGTCGGCGACGTCGCGGGCGGCCCGCTCGCTCGCCCACGCCCAGTCCGAACGCTCGTCGTCGGCGTAGGCGCCGTGCAGCAGCAGCTCGTGGCCACGGGCGCGCAGCTGCTCGGTCAGCGCGGTCGCGACGCCGGTCAGCTCATCGGCCGCGACGGCGATTCGCAACGCGGCGTTCATCGACCGGCCTTCAGGCGACGGCGGCGACAGGCTCGCGAGTGGCCGACTCGTGGACGGCCGACTCGTGGAGGTCACCACAGTCCGCGCCGAGCCACTCGCGCCCGTAGGCGCGCATGTCCTCGATCAGCGGCACCAGGGCACGCCCCTTGTCCGTCAGCACGTACTCGACGCGGGGCGGCACCTCGGGAAACGTCTGGCGTTCGACGATGCCCTCTTCCTCGAGCGCGCGAAGCCGCAGGGACAGCGTTCTCGGGCTGATCCCGAGAAGGGAGCGCTCGAGCTCGCAGAACCGCGACCGACCCTCGGCCAGGTCCCGGATCACGAGCAGCGTCCACTTGCCGCACACGATCTCAGCCGTTCTACACACTGGGCACGTATCTCTATCCACCATTACATCCCAGTCTAGCGCAATGCTTCACGAACTGAAGTGGGAGAGACCAGGCCGCGGCTTCGCGGGGGCCGGCTGTGTGACGCTCAGGCTACGTCGCGGAGCTTCTGCGCCTCAGCCAGCGACTGGAGCTTCTTGAGCGACTGGTTCTCGATCTGCCGGATCCGCTCGCGCGTGACGTTGAACGTCCGCCCCACCTCGTCCAGCGTCCGGGGGTGCTCGCCACCGAGCCCGTAACGGAGCTCGAGCACGCGGCGCTCGCGGTAGCTGAGGTTCTCGAGCGCCTCGCGCAGCGCTTCCTTGGTGAGGATCTCGGCGGCCCGCTCGTAGGGTGACTCGGCGCGCTCGTCAGCGATGAACTGGCCGAACTCGGACTCCTCCTCGTCGCCGACCGGCTTCTCGAGCGATACCGGAGCCTGCGCCGAGCGTTTGATCGACTCGACCTCCTCGGGCTCGATCCCCGTCACTTCGGCGATCTCCTCGGCGGTCGGCTCGCGACCGAGCTCGGTCACCAGCTTGCGCTCGGCTCGACCGATCTTGTTGAGCTTCTCGACCACGTGTACCGGGATCCGGATCGTGCGCGCCTTGTCGGCCAGCGCGCGGGCGATCGCCTGGCGAATCCACCAGGTCGCGTAAGTGGAGAACTTGAAGCCCTTGCGGTAATCGAACTTCTCCGCCGCGCGCACCAGCCCGAGCGTCCCTTCCTGGATCAGGTCGAGGAAGGGCAGGCCCTGGTTTCTGTAGTTCTTGGCGATGGAGACGACCAGCCGGAGGTTCGACTCGACCATCTTCTGCTTGGCGTCGAGGTCACCGCGCTCGATCCGCTTGGCGAGATCCACCTCCTCCTGAGCGGTCAGGAGACGAACCTTGCCGATGTCCTTGAGGAACAGCTGCAGCGAGTCGGTCGTCATGTCCGGCTTGAGGTCGAGCGCGGTCTTGGCCTTGCGGCGACCGCGCTTGTCTGGAGCGCGCTCCACTTCGGTCGCGGCCAGCGCGGGGTCCACCTCCTCGACGAGCTCGATCTCTGCGCGCTCGAGGAAACCGTGCAGCTCTTCGACGTCGGCCTCGTCCAGGTCGAGCTCGGACACGGCGCCGGCGATCTCGGAGTACGTGAGCACGCCGAGCTGCTGGCCGCGGTTGACGAGCCCCTTGATCTCTTCGAGTTCCTGCAGTTCCGCTACTGACATCTGGTTCCGTTTCAATCCTCGCGCCGGTACTGGCGCTGGGTAACAGCAATTCGGTCGCGCTCTGAGAGCGTAGAACCGCTACTCAAACATGCCTGCCATGATAGTCACTACACTTTATGAAGTCAACGCGCATGCGCCCGGCCCGCGACCGTTCCGGGGCCGCGGGCGTCGCGCTTTCGGCGCTGTCCTACGTCTCTATACGTAGAACAGCGGCTCGCGTTTCAAAGTTACTGTCGATTTCTTTGCCAACAGGTTGGATTGAGCCGGTGCGGATCAACGGAGCGCGGGTGCGCGATCATGTGAGCCGATGAGCGACGAGCGCCCGCCAGGAGTTCTCGGAGGACTCCCCCGCACGCGTCCGCACCGGCGCAGCGCCAAGCGCGCGGCCGCCAAGCCGCGAGCCGACGCGAAGCCCCCCAGCCCGGGGAACCCGGCCGGCCGCGCGAAACCAGCCCCCCGCGCCGATACCGCCACCCCGGTCGCGACCGCCGTCCAGGCCGCCGCCGAGCTCGCCGAGATCGGCCTGATGGCCAGCGCGCGCGCTCTCCGCGGCGCACTATCCCGCCTGCCCCGGCCCTGACGCCGGCGCCCGACGCGGTGGGCCCAGGACCCTCGCGAACGCTTGCCGGGCGGCTTTGCGTATACTGTCGCGCCATCAGCCGAGCGATCGTCCGTCAGCGGACGGTCGGCGGGGGAACCACTTGCGGGCCTCGAGCCCGCGGGGGCGAATCGGTCCCGCAAAGGACCGTAGCGCGGTTGTAAGCGCGAGCCCGTCAGCTCACCCCGTAGGCAAGACCAACAGGATGGACTTCCAATTGATCGGGATTCGCCGCGCTAATGCCTATGCCGTACTCGTAGTGCTCAGCGGCCTGCTCGCCCTTCCCGCGCTCGCATGGGCAGGTTCGGGCGGCTCCTCGCTCAGCCTGCCCGGAGCGGGCGCGGATCAGGGCTCGGGCGGCGGTCAGGGCTCGGGCGTCCAGCCGGGCAACGTTCCGGTGACCGCCACCGGGGGCGGAATCACGCTCACGAGCAACGCCTCGACGCTGCTGGAACACAAGCTCAGCTTCTCGGGCGCGGCTCCGGCGAGCGACGCCGGCAAGACGGTCGAGATCGAGCGCCTCGGCCATCAGACGAGCTGGCGCTGGGCCTCGACGGTCACGGCCACCATCGGCAGCGACGGATCGTTCAGCGCGGTGTGGCGGACCAACCACATCGGCCGCTTCTCGATCCGCGCCCTGATCTCGCAACCGGCCACGGCCAGCTCCGCGTCAACCGCCCCAACGGTCACCATCACGGTCTACCGGCAGGCGATCGCAACCCAGTACGGCGCTGGCTTCTACGGTCAGCGCACCGCGTGCGGTCAGCGCCTGCGGCCAAGCACGATCGGACTCGCCAACCGGACCCTGCCCTGCGGCACAAGAGTCGCGCTCCTGTACCGCGGTCGCACGCTCGTTGTGCCGGTGATCGACCGGGGCCCGTATGCCAACGGCGCCGACTGGGATTTGACTCAAGCCACCGGCCGAACCCTCGGCATCGCCGGCACGGCCACGATCGGCGCCGTCTCGCTGCCGCGCCAGCCGTCCCTGCCGTAACTCGAGCCCGTCGTTGGCCAAGCGGTAGCTGCCTGCGCCCAGCGGCTAGCGGTCGGCGGGCGCGTCCTCGGGCACGGCGCGGATCACGGCGAGCCCATCCGCCGCGGCGGCGAAGCGGGACTCCTCGGCCGCGTCGATCAGCTCCGAGGAACTGCGCCCGTCTTCGCCGAGCACCGCGACGCCGACGCTCGCGGCCATCGGCGCACCGCGCCATGGCTGACCTTCTGAGACCGCGGCCGAGATCCGCTCGCCGAGCGCCTGTGCCCCCGCGCGTCCAGTTTCACGAGCGATGATCCACGCCCGAGCGTCGGTCTCGCAGACCAGGATGTCCTGCCTGCGCACTGCCCCGCGGATCGCCTGGGCGAAATGCCCCAGAGTCGCCGCCGACCCCTGCTTGGTCTCGACCGCCAGCATCCGGTCGGCGTCCTCGAGCTCGGCGAGCAGCAGCGACAGCGGCGACCCGGCCGAGCGCTGAATCTCCTCCTGGAGCGCCCGCACCCAAAGCGCGTCCGGCTCCCGGCCCGACGCCTCGCCCCCGCCCCAAGCCGGCGCCGGCTCGGGACTGGCGTGCGGCACGGCCTCGTCCGGTGTGCCAACGGCAGCCAGGGCCGGCCCGCCCGAGCCGGCCGGCACCGCATCCGCGCCGTGGCGGAGCGCCGCCACCCGCACCAGCTCGGTCACCTGCGCCAGCCGCTCGGCGAGCTCGGCGATCAGGTCAGGCTCGGGGTTGCGCAGCTCGGAGCGAAGCGCGTCCCAGACGACGGCCTGGAGCGCGTCGACGGCTTTCGAGGTCGCCTCGGCCCCCCCGGCCCCGGCGAGCTCGCCGACCCGCGCGGCGAGCGGCACGAGCGCGCCGCCGGGCTCGAGCCGCCGCTCGTCGGTGTCATCGGCGATCGCGCGCACGATCGCGTCACACACCCGCGGACCGTCGCGGGTCAGCTCGGCAGCCATGATCCTCGGCGCGTCATTCAGCGGCGCCCGTTCGAGCAGCGCCAGCAGCCAGCCCTTGGCCAAATCCTCCGACCGCGACAGAAGCGCGTCCACCGGCGCGTCGGCGACCGGTCTCGCCCGGCGGCGGCGGGGTGGTCCTGTCTGCATCACCGACTTCTATCACGCTCCCCAGTCGCCGGCGCCGACCGAATATGCTCAAAAATCTGGCCAGCACCTTGATAACCGTGGCGCGGGCCCGCGAACTGGTTCTCGACCACGTCCGTCCGCTGCCCTCCGAGCCGGTGGAGATCGAAGCCGCGCTGCACCGGGTGCTCGCGGCTGATGTCCGCGCCAACGGCGACGTACCGCCGTTCTCGTGCTCGGCGATGGATGGCTATGCGGTCGTGGCCGGCGAGGCGCGACGGCGGCTCGCCGTGGTCGGCGAGTCGCGCGCCGGGGCGCCGGCGCGGCGCACGCTGCGCGACGGCGAGGCGATCCGGATCTCCACCGGCGCCGCCGTGCCGTCAGGGGCAACGGCCGTAGTCGCTCAGGAGCAGGTGGAGCTCCGTGACTCGGGCATCGAGACGGTGGCAGCAGTCCTCCCGGGCCAGCATGTCCGCGAGCCGGGCGACGACATACGCTCGGGGACGACGGTGCTCCAAGCGGGGACGCGCCTCGGAGCCGTGGAGCTTGGCGCCGCGACCGCGGCCGGGGCCGCGGTCCTCAGCGCCGCCCAGATGCCGCGGGTAAGCGTCCTGTGCACCGGAGACGAGCTGCGGGCGCCGGGGGCGCCGCTGCGCCTCGGAGAGATCCACAACTCCAACGCCCCGATGCTGACCGGTCTGGCACAGGGTGGCGGGGGCCTTGCCGCTCCCGCCCAGCGCCTGCCCGACGAACCCGCGGCGAGCGAAGCCGGGATCGCGGACGCGCTCAGGGACGCTGACGTCGTGATCATCTCCGGCGGCGTCTCGGTCGGTCCGCACGATCACGTCAAGCCCGCGCTTTCGCGGCTGGGCGTCGATGAGGTGTTCTGGGGCGTCGCGCTCCAGCCCGGCAAGCCGACCTGGTTTGGCACCCGCGAAGGCAAGCTCGTGTTCGGCCTGCCTGGCAATCCGGTCTCGGCCGTGGTGACGTTCTCGCTCTTCGTGGCGCCGGCCCTGGCGGCGCTGCAGGGAGAGCGGCCCGTCCGCAGGCTCGAAGCGGAGGCCGTGCTCGGCGTCGACGTGAAGCGTGACCCGAGGCGCGAGCAGGCGCTTCGGGTGCGGCTGCAGCGCGGCGGCGGCCTCCCAGTGGCCACCCCCCGCGGCGCCCAGGGCTCGCACATCCTGACCTCGCTGCTCGGCGCCGACGCGCTGGCAATGGTCGCACCCGGCGAGGGCACGCTTGCGGCCGGCGCGACGGTCTCGCTCGAGCAGCTGGCGCGCTGACATCCCGGCGAGCCGGCCGAGACGGCACAATCACGCCATGACCGCCCCGTTGGTGATCGCGGCGCTCGCACTGTCGGCCCTGGCCGCGGCGTGGCGCCGGAGGCTGAGGCCGCTCCCGGCCCGGGCCGTGATCGTCTCGCCGCGCAAGTCGACCGTGGTCGCCCACGACGGCGGCGTGCGCTCTCGGCAGTCGGCCCAGCTGACCATGGACCCCGTCGAGCTCGAGCGAATCTGGAGCCCGGACAACCTCGAGAATCTGGCTCGCACCTACTGGCGCTTCCTCTCGCGCGTGACGCTCGGTCTGGTTCGCGTCTTCTATGGCAGCACAAGCCGCTCGGTGGCGCTGCTCGTCCGCCCCCTGACGCTGCTGCGCTTCGACGCGCCCGAGTACGTGCTCGAGGACGACCACGGAGCCGTTCGCTGGCCGATTCGGGATGGCCTGCTGGTCGCCCGCGCCGGGCGGGGCTGCGGCTATCTGGCGCTCGAGGTGCGGCGCGAGCCGGCCGACTCGTCTGGTCGCGCGCGGCTCCTGATCGAGGTCGAGGTGGCGAACTTCTACCCGTCGATCGCCGCCGGCTTCAGCGTGCCGGTCTACGAGATGACGCAGTCAGCGATCCACGTGCTCGTCACGCACGCATTCCTGCGCTCGCTGGCCAAGCTGGACCTGGCCGAGTCCAAGGTCGGCCAGCTCGCAGGCTAGTCCGAGACGGCGGCCACTACCCCGCGTCAGCCGTAGCGGATGCCCATCGCGCGCATCTTCGCCCGGTCGTGGCGCGCCGAGATCCGCCTCACCGTGCCCGAGCGCGAGCGCATCACGAGTGATTCGGTGCTTGCGCCGCGGTCTCCCTGGTAGCGCACGCCCTGGAGCACGTCGCCGTCGGTGACGCCGGTCGCCGAGAAGAACGCGTCGTCGCCGGCGACCAGGTCGTCGCAGGTCAGGACCTGGTCGAGGTCATACCCGGCCTGGGTGGCGGCTGTCCGCTCGGATTCGTCGCGGGGCCAGAGCCGTCCGAGCAGCTGACCGCCGATGCACTTGATCGCGGCGGCGGAGATCACGCCTTCGGGTGTGCCGCCGATCCCCCACAGCAAGTCGACCGGCGAGTTCTCGCTGACCGCGAGCAGCGACGCCGAGACGTCCCCGTCAGTGATCAGTCGCACGCGCGCCCCGGCGTCGCGCACCTGCGCCATCGCCTCTTGGTGGCGATCGCGGTCGAGCATCACCACCATCACGTCGCGAATGTCGCGCCCCTTGCGCTCGGCGATCAAGGTGAGCGTGTCGGCCAGCGGTCGGTCGAGGTCGAGCAGGTCGCCGATCTCGGGTCCGCCGGCGATCTTCTCCATGTACACGCAGGGGCCAGGATCGAACATCGCCCCGCGCTCGGAGAGCGCGATCACCGCGAGCGCGCTCGGCATCCCGAAGGCGGTCAGCCGGGTGCCCTCGAGCGGATCGACGGCGATGTCGACCTGGGGGGGGCTGCCGTCGCCGATCTGCTCGCCGTTGAAGAGCATCGGCGCCTCGTCCTTCTCCCCCTCGCCGATCACGACCACGCCGTCCATCGACACCGAGTCCAGGACGTGACGCATGGCGTCGACCGCCGCCTGATCCGCGCCCTCCTTGTCGCCCCGACCGACCATCCGAGCGGCGGCCAGCGCGGCGGCCTCGGTGACCCGAACGAGCTCCAGCGCGAGGTTGCGGTCTGGCTTGCTGTCTCGCTGGGCAGCGCTCACAGGACTCCCGGCGGCTTGCGCCTGGCACCGCTCTCCTGCGAGCGCCACACCGCGCCGGTCAGGATCAGCAGATCGGCCACCAGCGCCACCCACCAGCCGATCGCGATGCCGATTTCTCCCGGCGGCGCGCCGGGCTTGTCGATCAGCCCCCTGAACACCGTCAGCATAAGCGCCACCAGCGCGACGACCGCGGTCAGCTCGCCGCGTGGCCACGAGAGGGCATGACCGCGGATGATGATGTAGGCCAGGATCGCCGGCGCGACGGCCGCGATCAGCAGCAGGAAGCGAATCAGCGCCAGCGACTCCCATCCCGTGCAGGACGAGTTCGGCCCCCGGCAGCTCCCGAGCACAGCGTTGTGGTTTCCAAGCGTGAACCAACTGAGGAACAGCGAAACGCCGAGCAGGATCCCCCCGATGGTGGCGACGAGCTCGCCGCGATCGAGCGCTTTGAAGTTCATCGCGGCGGAGCCTAACCGGTTTGGCAGCGGCGTGAGATGCTTTCACCAATGCAGTTCTCACAGCTTTGGCCGCGGTTGAGAACGGTCGAAATCGAGGCGCACATCGCGGGTTTGGACCTCGGCGCCGAGGCACCCGCGGAGCGCCCGTTCACGGTCGTGAACTTCGTCTCGAGCGTCGATGGGCGCGCCACCTTCCGCGGCCGCTCGGGACCTCTGGGCGACGGCGCGGACAAGGCGCTGTTCCGGACCCTGAGGCATTACGCCGACGCCGTCCTGATCGGGACCGGCACCCTACGCGTGGAGCGCTACGGGCGGATGGTGAAGGACCCCGAGGCACGGGCACAGCGGCGCGGGCGCGGCCTGCCGGCAGAGCCGCTCGCCTGCCTGGTCACCCGAAGCGGCCAGGTGCCATTCGACATCCCGCTGTTCGCCGAGCCTGAGGCCCGGGTGGTCGTCTTCACCGGGACCGAGCTCGACGCGCCCGACGTCGCGGCCGACGTCGAAGTCGTGAAGCTCGAGCCCCGCGAGCTGACGTTTGCCACGGCGCTGCACCGCCTTCGCCACGTCTACGGTGTCCGCGCGCTGCTCTGCGAGGGAGGTCCGAGCGTGTTTGGCGCTCTTCTGCACGAGCGGCTCGTCGATCAGCTGTTCCTCACCCTGGCCCCGAAGCTCGCTGGCGGCGGTGAGAACCCGTCGATCACCACCGGGCCCGAGCTCCCCGTGCCGGGGGGGCTCACTCTCGAGGACGTCCTCGAGCGGGATGGATCGCTGTTCCTGCGCTACGCGCGCGCGAAGCCTAGCCTCGCTCGTGGTAGAGCCGGGCTCTCTCGACGGCCGCCGAGGCCATCTGGGCGAGATGCACGAGTGCGGCCTCGTCGTCCCTGGTGAAGCCGCCGTCTTGCTTGTCGAAGAGCTGGATAGCTCCGAGCTCGGTGCCGTCAAGGGCGGTCAGCGCCACGGCGAGCCAGCCTTGAACGGGCTCATCTGTGGGCTCGATGCGGAATAGAGGCAAGCGAGCGAGTTGGTCACCGGCGATCCTCACCGAGCCACCGCTTACCCGAACGAGCCGGTAGATGGCGACCAAATCGAGCCACCGCGCGACCGCCGCCCATCGCCTGTCAGCCTCGGGGTGGGAGGCCGCTTCGGCGATCCGGGGATGACCCTCTGTCCCCACCGTCGCCACGCAGCAGTGGGCGCCGACGAGTTCACGCGCCTGCTCGGCCACCAGCCGCAGCATCTCCTCGAGCGAGTCCGAGGCGTCGAGGGCGAGCGAGGCATCGGCGAGGAAGCTCGACAGCCGGCGCGACAGCTCCGTCTGGCGCCGTTGCAGCAAGACGGCCTGTCGGGCCTCCTCGAACCCCCGCTGGACCATCTCGAAGCTCGAGAGGCTCTCGAGGAAGAAATCACCCGCTGCGCGCGCGACCCGTCGCACCTCCGCCACGTCTGATGCGCCGCCCAGCGCCGACAGCAGGGCCTCTTGATGGGCGACAGTCAGGTCGAGCACGCTCAGCTGCCGGCTCACGGCCTGGCGTCCAAGCTCGTACGCGGCCCAGAGAGAGGTCTCGCTCCGGTCAAGCAGATAGTCGTCGAGAGCGGCCGCGTAGGCGGTTCGAAATGGCCCCGCTCCACTGCTCGGGCCGACCCTCACGGCCGCATGCCAAGGTAGCGGACCGTCACCACGAGGGCGTCATCCGGACGCTTGCGGTGGTCGGCCAAGATACGGTCACTGATCGCCTGACTCGAGCCGGAGATGTCCAGCGAGTCAGCAAAGGTGGCCTCGATCCCGTCGGTCGCCAGGACGAGGACGTCGCCCGGCTGCACATCGAGGGTCTCGGCTCTCACGGTCGGCAGCTCATGCCCGGGGACGCCGCGCCCGAGCGCGAGAGAACCCTTCGGCCGCCGCGCTGACGGGTCACCGCTCAGCACTCGTCCCTCTACATTGCCGACCCCGAGCCAGGTCATGCCGTTCTCGGACGGGGAGATGAAGGCCAGGCTGATCGCCGCCCCACGCGTACCACGCAAGGCGGCATGGCAGCGCTGGACCAGCGGAACCAGGTCTTGGGTCGGGGTTTCGCGCACGACGTCGGCGGCCGTGCGCGCGGCGCGAGCCGCCTCGCTGCCGTGTCCCACACCGTCGATTCCCGCCACGAGCGCGCCCTCGGGCAGGAGGGTTACGACCGCGAGGTCGCCGCTGATCGCTTCCCCGCACCGGCATCTCGTGGCCACCCCCCACTCGACCGGTTCCTGCCCCATCCGCTCAGGCACGCCGGGAACGCTCCTCCCGTAAGCGGGCGAGCTCGTCCCGAAACCTCCACTTCCGCATCGTTACGGTCGT
>JBPCQU010000047.1:0-5891 GCA_050997795.1 Solirubrobacteraceae bacterium
TTCAGCGACGACAAGGGCTTCGGGTTCATCACCCCCGATGACGGGGGGCGCGACCTTTTCGTCCATTTCAGCGGCATCGGCGGCGACGGGTATCGCTCGCTGGCCGAGGGATCCAAGGTTTCCTACGAGGAGGAGGAGGGCCCCAAGGGCCCCAAAGCGGTAAACGTCACTAAGCTGTAGCGCTCGCTGCGTGCAAAACGGGCCCACCGGCGCGCCGTGGGCGCGGTTGGAGGATTGTCCGTCGACGGACATCTCACGGCCGGCAGGCGCAACTGCCGCCCACCGGGCGTGTTCACTCAAGATGATCAAACGTTTCCCGCTTGCCACCGCACTCCTTCTGGCCTCCGCGCTGGCGCTGGCGCCGGGGTCGGCGTCGGCGAAGATCGTAGAGCTCGGCCAGACCTCGACCCCGATTGCCGCTCCGAGCTGTCCCACGGGAGTGTCGCAGACGCAGTGCGACATCGTCCTGGAGCGCACGACGGCGATCCAGAGGGTCAGCGACGGGGTGCCCTACCCGACGACGGTCAAGCAGGACGGCTGGCTGGTCGCGTTCACGGTCGGGCTTTCCCGGCTCTCATCCAACGCCAAGACCGAGCGCAACCTCATCCACGTCGGCGACCTGGCCTACGGGGGGACGCCCCAGCTCGCGCTCACGGTCCTCAAGCCCGGTCCCAAGCACCAGTTCACGGTCGCCGCGCAGAGCGCCACCTTTCACGTGCTTCCGTTCCTCGGTTCGGTGCTGCAGGAGCCGTTCTCGCTGCCGCCGAGCTTCACCCAGTTCACCGCGCTGCCGGTCAAGGCGGGCGACGTGATCGGCCTGACGATCCCCACCTGGGCGCCGGTCCTGTCCTACAACCTGAGCTCGAGGAAGTTCGCCTATCGCCAGAGCCGCAAGGCCAACTGCAATCACGCCGCCGCAGGACAGACGGCGCAGCTGGCGGTCGGAGCGAGCACCCGTTACCTGTGCTACTACACCGGGACCCGGGTGCAGTACAGCGCCACCGAGGTCGTCAGCACCCCGTACCCCAAGCAGTACGTCCACAGCCCCCGGCGCTAGGTACGAAGGTCACGCCGCTTCGCGCCGCGCACGCAGGGTTGGCGTGGAGGCGGATCGCCTCTCTCTGCGCGTCAGCCGGCGCTCTGTCAAGCGCGGGGCGATCTCGAGTACCGGCCCCGAGTTTTGCCGAGCGCCGACCGTGAGGCGCGAAGCGTTACAAAATTGGCTCAGCTAGCAGGCGCCCGGGTTCTGCTGACAGAAGGCCGAGCCGAGGCCCGCCCCCCCGTTGGTCCCGCCGCCGCCGCCCGTGGTCCCGCCGCCGCCGCCGGCGCCGGCGCCCCCCGAGGGGGTCGTGCCGGGGGTCGTGCCCGCGCCGGCGCCGCCCGATGGCGTCGTGCCGGGGCTCGTGCCGGTGCCGGGGCTGGTCCCGGTGCCCCCGCTGGGGCTGGTCCCGGTGCCCGCGCTGGTGCTCGTGCTGCTCGTGCTGGTGCTGGACGAGCTCGTCGAGAGCGTCGCGTTGCCGCTCGCCCCAGAGGTCGGCACCGTGAACGGCGGCGCGCCGGCGGTGTTGGTGGTACCCGAGCCGCCGCTGCCGCACGCGGCGAGCAGGCACATCGCCGCCAGTGCGGCGCCGACCCTGGCAGCGGGCCTCGGCCTCTTGGTGTGGGGGATCATCTTGCGATCGTCAGGAGCCGAGCGGCTCCATCCGCCTGCCGCAGCACGGGCAGTCGTTGAGGTCCTTCTGCGCGAGCTGGTCACACCAGTTGCAAAAGCGCAGGTTCTCGACCGTCCACGGCAGCTCCGAGGGCGTCGGGGCGAGCGGAAGCAGCTCGCCGACGACCTCGAGCGGCTCTCCGGTCTCGCGGTCCACGTACACCTGTCCCGGCGCTGCTTCGATGATCACTTCGCGACCGGTGGAGGGCGTCCGCATCCGATACTTCTGGCGCGACCTCATTGCGGAGCAATGCTACCAGCGGGCCTGGCGGCAGCGACTCCGCTGCCTTTTGGCGGCGGCGCGGGAATGCCGTGCGCTTGGATAGAGTGCGGCCCCGATCGTATGGTGAGAACCCTCGCACGAGCCCGGAGGAGCCTTGCGGCCGTGGTGCCGAGCGTACTTGCGCTCGTGGCGCTGGGGGGCTGTGCGATCAAGCACCCGACGGCGAATCTGGTCCACGGGAAGCAGCTATTCGTCTCCAAATGCGGCTCGTGCCACACGCTCAGCCACGCCGCGACGCAGGGCTCCGTCGGACCCAATCTCGACGACGCGTTTCGCCAGGATCGCGCCGACGGCGTCAAGAGCAGTTCGATCGAGGGTCTGGTCGGTTACTGGATTCGCTACCCCGACACGCAGGGCGTGATGCCCGCGGGGCTCTACCAGGGCCAGGCGGCGCAGGACGTGGCGGCCTACGTCGGCCTCGTCGCCGCGCGCCCGGGTCAGGACTCGGGCGCGCTGGCGAGCGCCGTCGCGAACGTCAACCAGAAGCCGGCGGTCGAGAAGAACGGGACGGTCGAGATCGACGCCGACCCGACCGGTCAGCTCAAGTTCCTCGCCTCGAGCGCGAGCGCCAGCGCCGGCAAGGTGCAGCTGCGGATGAAGAACATGTCCTCGACCCCGCACGACATCGCGATCACCGGCGGCGGCGTCAGCCAGGTCGGCCATGTGGTCTCAAACGGCGGCGTCTCGATGGTCAGCGCCAGCCTGAAGCCGGGCAAGTACACGTTCTACTGCTCGGTGGACGGCCACCGTGCCGCCGGGATGGTCGGCACGCTGACCGTCAAGTAGTCGGCGCCGGGCCCCGAGGCTGGAGGCCGCGCACGCCGTCTGGCTCGTCCGGCGCGCCGCGGCGCAGGCGCTCCCAGAGCTCGTCGCCGCGGCCCGAGGCCACCGCACGCTGGGCGCGGCGCTCGTCGAGCGCGATGCCGTGCTGGCTGGCGTAGTCGAGCATTTCCTGACGCTGATCGCTCTCGCGGGCGACCCGCAGGAACAGCCAGCAGAAGAGCCCGATCGTGAGCAGGCTCTCCTCCACCATCATCAGCCCGGCGGCGGCTACCTGGTCGGCCATCGCGGAGATGTGCCAGTGCGCGTCGCCGGGCCGGTAGTAGGGGTAGAAGAGGGTGCCGGAGAAGATCATCACGTTTGCGAGCACGGTCCCGATCAGGCGCACCGCGATGATGTAGACCAGACGGGCGCCGCTCTGAAACCAGGCCGGCTTTGGGAGGGGGCCGAGCAGGGCCATCCAGACGGCGATTCCGAAGGCCAGGAAGGTGGCGTGCTCGAGCGCGTGCAGCGCGTCGTGGCGGAGCGCTGCCTGGTACATGAACGGGATGTGCCAGAGGTAGAAGTTGACCCCCCAGACGACGATCGCGACGACGGGATGGCTCAGCACCCGCAGCTTGGAGATCACCGGGTTGCGCAGCAGCGGCGCCATCATCGGGCCCGTCAGCCCGAGCACGAGCAGGAGCGCGGCGATGTCGCCGATCAGCAGGTGCTCGGCCATGTGCGCTGCGAGCAGCTGGTCAGAGATGTGATCGACGGGCGAGCTGAGCGCGAGCTCGAGCACGAGCAGGCCCGACGCGAAGCACACCTGGCGCCAGGCGGGGACCGGACGGCGCTCGCGCGACAGCGTACGCGCCCGGATCCAGTACGGAACCCAGCACAGCAGGACGACGATCGGGAGGCCGAAGGTCTCGGCTGGAGCCAGAGCGAGGGGAAGGGGAAGGGGGACCTGGTGCACCGCTCCTCAATGGTGGCATGCGAGGCGCTTCAGACCGCGCGCACGACCAGCACCACTACCACGATCACGGCGACCGCGACCACGAACCACACCAGGAACCGGAAGGCGTCGGCTTCGGAGCGCAGCGGGTTCGGGGGGCCTCTCAAAGCACGTAGACGGTCGTGTAAACGACCACCCACATGATGTCGACGAAGTGCCAGTAGATCCCCGGCACCTCCATGCCCTGATGGTGCTCGGGCGAGTAGTGGCCACGGAAGGCGCGGAGCGTAACCATCGCGAGCGCGCACAGGCCGATGAACACGTGTGCGCCGTGTAGGCCGGTAAGCGCGTAGAAGATCGTCCCCTGAGCCGCGTCGTGGGGGGCGAAGCCGATGTGGATGTACTCGTTGATCTGGATCGTGAGGAACGTGAGACCGAGCAGGAAGGTGGTCAGCATGCCGGCCCGCAGGCCGAACCGGTTGCCGCTCTTGATCGACGTCAGCGCCCAGTGGATGGTCAGCGAGGAGGACAGCAGGATCGCGGTGTTGATGCCCGCCACCGCCTCGGGAAGGTGGGTTCCCGCCGCCGGCCAGGGGTCGTGGCTGACGACGCGGATGAAGAAGTACGCCGTGAAGAACGCCCCGAAGATCATCACCTCGGAGATGATGAACAGCAGCATCCCGAGCGTTGGGGCCTGGACCCGCGAGGAGCGGTGCGCCGCCGGCGGCCCGTGGTGCTCCGGATGGGCTATCGATGCGGCTTCCATCCGTTCCTCCTAGGCGCTGGCCTTGACCGGGTCCTCGTGAACCACGTGCTCGACTTCCTTGCCGCTCGCGCCCCGCACGCGCTCGATCAGGTCAGCGCGAAGCCAGCCCGACTTCGTTCCCGCGAAGGTCGAGATCACGACGTCGTCGACGCGGAAGTACTGCAGGGCGTTCATGATCGCCGTGTAGGGATCTGGGTCGCCGATCATGCCGGCGGCGGTCAACCCCGCCTCCCGCAGGCGTCCCAGCACCAGCGCCAGCCGCGTCCGCGCCCGCCGTGCCGCCGCGCCGTCGCCGCCCTCCTGGGGCACGACGACGATGAACAGCCGCTCGCGCTTGTCCCCCTCGGCCGCCGCCTTGGCCTTCAGCGCTTCCAGCAGCTCGTTGCCGCTCGCGGTCCGGTTCGCCACCGCCAGAGTGACATGGAACGAGAGCCCCTCGGTGTCGATGTCGGCCACCACGTGCTCGACCGGCAGTCCCGAGGCCTGGCGGATTCGCTCGACCAGGTCACCGCGAAGCCACCCCGAGCGCGACTCCGGATGCGGGGAGATAATGATCGAGTCGGGGTCGTACTCGCGTACGGCGTCCATCGTCGCCGCGTACGGGTCGGGGTCCCCGACCTCGCCCACGGCCTCGACCCCCTCCGAGCGCACGAAGCCCACCGCCAGGTCGACGCGGGCCTGGGCGGCGTCGAACACCGCGTCGTCATAGATCACGTAGCCCGCCCGCGGGCGGGTCTGGGGCACGCAGAGAACAAAGCGCGTGTCGTCCTTCGCGGCCTGGCCCAGCACCGCGTCGATCAGCGGACGGCCGCCGAGCGTCTCGTTGGCGACTACGATCACGGTCTTCATTCGTCGCTGCCCTGGCTCGGTGGCCGCGTGGATGCCCCAGCCTCGGCGCTCGTACCGGTCCCAGCCCCAGCGCCGACACCGGCGGCGACCGGCTTGGCCTCGGCGGGCGGCTTGAAGATCCCGTGCACCGCGCCCGGCACTCCGTACTCGTAGGGGCCGCCGACCACGGTCGGGACCGAGTCGAAGTTGAACACCGGTGGCGGTGAGGAGACCTGCCACTCGAGCGTCAGCGCCCGCCACGGGTTGGCCGCCGCACGTGGCCCGGCCCGCCAGCTCGCGACCATGTTGTAGAGGAAGATCAGCGTGCTCAGCCCCAGGATGAAGGCCGAGAACGAGATGAACAGATTCCAGGCGGCGAACTTCTGCGCGTACTCGGCCACTCGCCGCGGCATCCCCTGGATCCCGATCAGGTGCATCGGCCCGAAGGTCAGGTTGAAGAAGATGAACGTCATCCAGAAGTGCCACTTGCCGAGGCGATCGTCGAACATTCGCCCGGTCATCTTCGGGAACCAGTAGTAGACGCCGGCGAAGATCGTGAACAGCGAGCCGCCGAACAGCACGTAGT
>JBPCQU010000048.1:0-7832 GCA_050997795.1 Solirubrobacteraceae bacterium
CATGGCGCCGCCGTTCTGCTGGACCTGCCAGGGCCTGTGTGTGAGTGAGAGCGACCGCCGCCACCGGGTGGTGGGGAACCGGACGCGGTTCTACTGCTCGAAGGAGTGCCGCTGGCTGGACGAGTCAAACCCCGGCCGCTACACCGGCGACCGGAACTACCTCGACCGCTACCACGGCTGGGAGGCCTCGACGGTGATCGAGGACCTCGGCTTCGTCCGCGCCGACGGCGAGACGCTGATCGGCCAGCCGCACCTGGGCGCCGAGAGGCGCTGGACTTTGTCTGACATCCGCGCGCACGGCCTCGAGCTGCAGAGCCCCAACATCCGGGCCGCCCGCGAGCTGGGGCTGCCCAGCGGCGACTGGAGCGACGTGGATTCTGAGCGCGAGCATGCGAGCGGAGCCGTGCCGCTGGAGCTCGCCCAAGCGTTTTTGTGAACCTATGAGCCCGCGCGTCCGCTTCGAGCCGCTCGGCGAGACGATCGACTGCGGCGCCGAGGAGACGGTACTCGACGCCGCCTTCCGCCAGGGCTACAACCTCGCTTACGGCTGCCGCGAGGGACAGTGCTCGGCCTGCAAGTGCTACCTGCTCGAGGGCGACGTCGAGCTCGAGCGCTATTCGAACTTCGCGCTGTCTGACACCGAGCGCTCCAACGGCTACGCGCTGATGTGCCGGGCGATGCCCGAGTCAGACGTGGTGATCGAGCTGCTGCACTACGACCCCGACAACTACCGGCTCGAGAACGCGATCCGCGATGGCACCGCGACGGTGACCGCGATCACCGAGCTGACGCACGACATCGTCGCGGTGACGCTGTCGGTCGGTGAAGGGTTGTCTTGGCTCCCCGGCCAGTACCTCGATCTTCACGTCCCCGGAGCCGACGGCGTCCGGCGGTCGTTCTCGATCGCCAACCTGCCCGGCGAGGACCGCGTCGAGCTGATGATCAAGCGCTACCCGGGCGGCCCGCTGTCGGGCATGCTCGGGAATGAGATTGATTCTCATTCTCAGCTGCAATTCACGGGTCCGTATGGCGCCTTTCACCTGCGCCGGTCAGAGCGGCCGATCCTGATGATCGCGGGCGGCTCGGGGATGGCGCCGATCCTGGCCGTGTTGCGTCAGCTGGCGAGCGAGGGCTACGGGCGATCGGTGCGGTTCTTCTACGGGGCGCGCGAGCAGCGCGACCTGTTCGCGCTGGACGAGATTGCGCGGCTCGACGAGCGGCTGGCAGATTTCCGCTTTGAACCGGTGACCGGGCGCTTCGTGCACGAGGCGGTCGACGAGTACCTGGGGGGCAGCGAGATCGCCGACCCCGACGTGTACATGTGCGGACCGCCGCCGATGCTCGAGGCCGCCGAGACGATGCTCGCCGGGCGCGGAGTCCATTCGGCGCGGATCTTCCAGGACAAGTTCACCACCTCGGCCGACGCCGGCGAGCAGGCCAGCAGCGAGCGCGAGTTCGCCTGGTTTGAGCCCCACGGCCGCCGGGCGACGCTGTATGAGGACGTCACGATCGACACCCAGCCCTCGATCCACCGCCACCTGCGGCGGGGGTGGCCGCTGAGCTTTGAGGACGGACGCGGGACCTGGAACGCCGCCTCGACAGCGCTGCGCAGCCGCGACTGGTTTGAGTTCCGCGATCCGGGCGAGCAGTGGGAGCGACCCTTCTACCAAGCGGGCGCGGCGGTCGAGCAACAGATCGAGGGCGCGCTGCGCTCGGCGGCCGAGCAGGGGCTGATCGACGACTTCGCCCCCTCGTGGGTGCAGTTCCTGCGCGCCTTCCTGCAGGTCCCGGCGTACATCGAGCACGGGCTGTGGTTCGCGCTGGCGACCGCGGCGCGCGACTGCCTGTCTGACTCGGTGGCCACCTGCGTCTGCCTGCAGGCGGCGATGAAGCAGCGCTCGGCCCAGGCGATCGTGCTCTACGCGATGGATCTCGAGCAGCACCTCGGGCACGACTTCGCGATCGAGTCAGCGCGCGAGACGTTCCTGCACGATGAGCCCTGGCAGCCGGTTCGGCGCTACCTCGAGCGGCTCGCGGCCACCGCCGACTGGGGCGAGGTGGTGTTTGCGGCGAACCTGTGCTTCGAGCCCGCGGTCGCGACGCTCGTCCGGCGCGAGCTGGGGACCCGCGCGGCGGCCGCCAACGGAGACACCGTGACGCCGGTGCTCGCGCGCGCGGAAACCCAGGAGTGGGAGTGGGCGCGGGCCTGGACCGTCGCGCTGAGCCGGTTCCTGCTCGCCGACGCCGAGCACGCAGCGCACAACCGCGCCGTGCTGAGCGGCTGGGTGCGCGCCTGGCTGCCCGAGGCCGTCGGGGCCGCGGAGGCGCTGGCGTCGGTGGGCGAGTCGATCGGGGTCGACGTGGCGCGCGCGACCGAGCGGGTGCTCGCCTACGCGGGCCAGATGCTCGCCGAGGCCGGCCTGCCCGAGGTGTGCGAGCTGGTGGGGTTCCGGGCGCCGGTGGCGACCGAGCCCGCCGCGCGGAAGTCCGAGCGGCCGAGTTCCCAAGCCCGGGCCGGGAAGTTCGGCCCGACGGCGTCGGCCCGGCAATCAAAATCGACACCATCCCAAGACGGCGCGTACGACTTCGTGGGGATCGTGATGGCCAAGAGCGCCGAGGGCGACGCGGTCGCTGCCTTCCTCGGCCGGCGTGAGGAGATCGAGGTGATCGAGCAGCCCGCGTTCTGGGACATCCGCGCCCGCGACCGACTCGTGATCCCCTACGAGCAGATCTCCGAGGAGCTCGGTTACGAGATCGACGCGTACTCGATCCAGCACGAGATGTCGACGCACTACGGGCGCATGGTGGCCACCGACGACTCGCTGATGCTGTTCTCGGACCCGACCGAGGCGATGGAGCACCTGCTGTCAGCGGGATGACTCACGCGGCCTCCATGGATTCTGAGCGCGAGCATGCGAGCGGTGGCGAGCGGAGGTCCGCGTGAGGCCGGTGGGCCGGAGGCTGCTCGCACGCGTGGGGACCCGGGTGGCGCGGCTGGACCGTCGCCGCACCCCCCACTGGGTGATCGTGCGCGTGATCCCGCGGGCGGTCGCGATGCGCTTTGACCCCGCCGCCGCCGACGGCCTGCAGGCGACGCTCGAGCTCGCGATCCGCGATCCTCGGGGGCGGGCGCCGGCCCGCTTCGAGCTCGCGATCGCGGACGAGAGCTGCTCGGTGCGCCCAGGCCCGGCGAAGCATCCCGGCGCCCGCGCGAACGTGGGCGCCGACGATCTGATCCTGCTCGTGAGCGGCGCGGCGCGCTGGCCCGAGCTTTTGTCGAACGGACGCTTTGAACTCTCGGGCGATCCGTTTCTCGCGCTGCGCTTCGCGTCGCTGTTCAAGCTGCCGGTGGCGCTCGAACCGGTCTAGCGCCGCGCACTACAGCTTGGCGGTGAAGGTCGTGATCCGGCCGTTCGGGCGCGAGCATACTCGCCGCGCTAGCCCTGGCGCTCTCAGTTGATGCCTTCGGCGAACACCGAGTTGGGCTCGTAGCCGTCGAAGACGACACTCTGGGCGAGGGGCAGGTTGGTCTTGACGATCACGCAATAGGCGCGGGTGCGCGACCGGTTGGGCACGCACGTGCGGTAGATCTCGCCGGACTGGATCGTGTACGTGTCGGGATGCGCGGCCATCTGGCGAAAGGCGCTCGGCGCGCGATTGCCGATGTAGGCCTCGGCGCGGACGACCGCATCGCGCAGCGCCCGCCGCTGGGCCATCAGTGCGGGCCGGTGAAGGAGGCCCACGCCGAGCATCGCGAGGGTGACCAGGCCCACGGCCGCGGTGCCTCCATAGTTACGAGCCACGCCCACCGGCATGTCGGTCCGACGGCGGCGCAGCAGCGCCCCGAGGGGACGGGAGAGGAGCAGCACGGCGACCACGTTGAACACCAGCCCGAACACGATGCCCCCGGCCAGCGTCTGCGTCTCGCCCGTCATCGGCAGCGCATGGAGCACCACCCCGTCGGCGATCGTGACCAGGATGAACGTGGGCCACAGCCAGGCGCCCCGGCATCGCCAGCGCAGACGAGCTAGCCAGCCACCGTCCATCGGTCAAGGTTACGCGGGCACGGTGGAGTAAGCTCGGAGCCCCGGACGTGGGGTCGCGACGGAGATCCCCAAGCGGCCTCGAAAGCAGGGCCGACGGAGATCCCGAGCCGGCCAGAGACGAAAGGGAAGCAATCGAGATGGCCACCGACACGGCTCAGCCGGCCTCGGCAGAGGTCTCCGAGCACGAGCACCTGCAGTCCGAGGACCGGATCGGGCTGCTCCGCGCGATGCTCCTCATGCGCGGGATCGAGGAGCGTGCGATGAGCCTTTACCGCCAGGGCAAGGTCCCCGGCTCCTTCTATGACGGCTACGGTCAGGAGGCCGTGTCGGCCGGCGCCGCGTTCGCGATGGCGGCCGAGGACCGGCTCTGCATCCTGCACCGCGACCTCGCGGCGCACCTGATCCGAGGCGTCAGTCCGACCCGCATCTTCTCTCAGTACATGGGCCGCGCCGGCGGCATCACCGCGGGGCGCGACGGCAACGTGCACTTCGGCGACCGCACGCTGGGCTGCGTGGGGATGGTGTCGATGCTGCCCGACATGATGCTGGTCGCAACCGGGATGGCGATGGCCTTCAGGCTGCGCGGCGAGGCGCGCTGCGCGCTGACCTGGTTCGGTGACGGCTCCACCTCCCGGGGTGACTTCCACGAGGCGATGAACTGGGCCGGCGTACAGAAGCTCCCGGTCGTGTTCGTGCTCGAGAACAACCAGTACGCGTACTCGACCCCGCTCGACAAGCAGTTCGCGGTCGACCCGGTGGAGCGCGCGGCGGCGTACGGGTTCGCCGGCGTGACCGTCGACGGCAACGACGTCGAGGCTGTGTTTGACGCCACCCGTAGTGCTCGAGCGCGCGCCGTCGCCGGTCAGGGGCCGACTCTGATCGAGGCAGTGACGATGCGGATGCACGGCCACGCCGCCCACGACGACATGAAGTACGTCCCCAAGGAGCAGGTCCAGGAGTGGCGCGGGCGCGACCCGATCGAGCGCCAGGAGAAGCGGTTGCGTGCGCTGGGAGTGGATGTCGACTCGTTGCGGGCCTCGGTGTCGGCCGAGATCGACGCCGCGGCCTCGGAAGCGCTGGCGGGACCGATGCCCGACCCGGCGACGGTGCTCGACGGGGTGTTCTGCACCGGGGAGGCCGAGCCCCTGGGTGATGGCCGCGCGCCGTGGAGCGGGTTCGCGCGATGAGCACCCTCACCTACCTGCAGGCGATCTCCGCGGCCCTGCGTGACGAGCTCCGCGCCGACGAGCGCGTGCTCGTGATGGGCGAGGACGTCGGAGCGTTCGGCGGCGCGTTCAAGGTCACCGACGGCTTCGTGGAGGAGTTCGGGACCGACCGGGTGATGGACACGCCGTTGGCTGAGTCGGCGATCATCGGCTGCGCGGTGGGCGCCGCGGTGGTCGGGATGCGGCCCGTGTGCGAGATGCAGTTCGCCGATTTCATCTCCTGCGGCTTTGACCAGCTCGTCAACGTGGCCGGCAAGATGCACTACCGCCAAGCGCTCGCCGTGCCACTGGTGGTACGGCTGCCGTCGGGGGGTGGCTTCTCCGGCGGTCCGTTTCACTCGCAGAATCCCGAGGCGCTGTTCATGCACACCCCGGGTTTGAAAGTGGTGGCGCCATCGACGGCCAAGGACGCCAAAGGCCTCTTGCACACGGCGATCCACGATCCCAACCCGGTCTGCTACATGGAGCACAAGCATCTGTATCGGCGGGTCAAGGGCGAGGTGCCCGAGGGCGTGTTCGAGACGCCGTTCACGGCACGGGTGGCGCGGCGGGGCTCTGATCTCGTGGTGATCTGCTACGGCGCGATGGTCGACGTCGCGCTGGAGGCGACCTCGGACCTGGACGGCGCCTCGGTCGAGGTGCTCGACCTGCGCTCGCTCGTGCCGCTCGACGAGGACGCCATCTTGGAGTCGGTCGCTCGGTGCTCCAAGGTGGTGATAGTCGACGAGGCGAACCTGACCTGCGCGGCGGGGGCCCAGGTGGCGGCGCTGATCGCCGAGAAGGGGTTCGAGGATCTCGACGGGCCGGTGGTGCGGGTCGCGACGCCCGACGTGCCGATTCCCTTCTCGCCGCCGCTCGAGCAGGCGGCGCTGCCCGGTGTCGAGCGAGTCAAGGAGGCGTGCCGTGAGCTCCTCGCCTACTGAGGTCGGCGGCGCGCTGCTCGACGTGACGATGCCCCAGATGGGGGTCTCGGTCGCCGAGGGGACGGTCGTCGCCTGGCGCGTCGAGGTCGGTGACCGAATCGAAGCCGAGCAGACGATCTGCGAGATCTCCACCGACAAGATCGACACCGAGGTGCCTGCGCCGGCGACCGGCGTCGTAGCCGAGATCCTGGTGCCGATCGAGTCGACTGTCGACGTCGGCGTGGTGCTGGCGCGGATCGCGACCGGGGAGGGTGCCGGCGTCGCGCCGGCTGCGGGTGCTCCGGAGCCCGTCGCGCCGGCCGGCGACAACGGCCTGTCCCCAAGCTCGGACGGGCCCGCACCGCCACCGCCGTCACGCGAGCGTGCCGCCGGCCGCCGCTACTCCCCGGTGGTGCAGCGGATCGCCGCCGAGCACGGCATCGATCTCGACGTGGTGGCCGGCACCGGCCGGGGTGGGCGGGTGCGCAAGCAGGACGTGCTCGCGCTGGTGGGGTCAGATGGCATCGGCACGGCGTCCTCGGCGGGAGCGGAGCCGCCGCTGCACATCGAGAGCCCATATCGGCCCGACCCGGTGTCGGCACCGGGACCGTTGCCGGAGTCGACGCCGGGACCGGCGCTTGCCGGAGTCGGAGGCGACGGCCTCTCCCGTATGCGCCGCCAGATCGGCGCGCACATGAAGCGCTCGCTCGACACCGCGGCAACGTGCACCACCTGGATCGAGGCCGACATGAGCCGCGTCGAGGCGACCCGGGCGCGACTCGGCGTGACCGCGCTGGCGTTCGTGGCGCGAGCGAGCATCGCCGCGCTGCGCGAGCATCCGGCGCTGAACGCGTGGCTCGAAGGTGAGACGTATACGCGCGTGGACGACGTCAACCTCGGGATCGCGGTCTCGCTCGGCGAGGACGGCCTGATCGTCCCCGTCATCCACGGCGCCCACGAACTGTCCGAAGAGGGTCTGGCGGCGCGAATTCGCGACCTCGCGCGGCGGGCGCGCTCGCACGAGCTGGCCGCCGACGAGGTGCGCGGCGGCACCTTCACGATCACCAACCCGGGTCAGTACGGGTCGATCATGGCCACGCCGATCATCAACCAGCCGCAGGTCGCGATCCTCGACTTCGAGGCGGTGGTGAAGCGGCCGGTGGTCGTGAGCGATGGCGCGAGGGGGGACTCGATCGCGATCCGGCCGATGACCATCCTGGGCCTGAGCTGGGATCACCGCGCGCTCGACGGAGCGCTGTCGGCCCAGTTCCTGGCCAGCGTGAAGCGGCACCTCGAGGGCGCGCGGGCGGGCTGATGGCCGCGCGCGCTGCCTCCGCCCGCGCCGCCGACGAGCTCTGGGTCTGCCACCTCGGCACGGTCGAGTACCGGGAGGCCCTGGCGCTGCAGGAGCGGGTGCGGGCCGCGCGCCAGGCCGACGAGCTGCCCGACGTGATGCTGACGCTCGAGCACTGGCCCGTTTACACGCGCGGCCGCCGCTCGGCTCCGGGCGAGCTGCCGATGGGCGAGGAGTGGTACCGGATGCAGGGGATCGACATCGTCGAGGTCGATCGCGGCGGCAAGATCACCTACCACGGCCCGGGTCAGCTCGTCGGCTATCCGATCGTCCGCGTCGACGACGTGGTCGAGTACGTGCGCAC
>JBPCQU010000212.1:0-4369 GCA_050997795.1 Solirubrobacteraceae bacterium
TGCAACCTTGATTCGCCCACGGTCCCTCTCCTCGCGAACTTGATTCACAGGATTTGGGCACGCTACCAAACCAGAATGCCGATTCGGGAAAACTTACGTCCTCGTCGTGCGCGCCAGCCGCGGGCGCTTGGCCGCCACCAGCTCGCGGTAGACCCCATGGGTCTCGCGCGCGACCTCGGCCCAGTCGAAGCGCAGCACGTGCTCGCGCGCTTCGGCGACCAGCTGGGCGCGCTCGGCGTCGTCGGTCAGGACCCGCTCGAGGATCGCGCCGAGCGCCGCCGTGTCCCGCGACGGAAAGCGCAGGCCGACCGTGCCGTCGCCCGGCACCACTTCGCGCAGTCCGCCGGTGTCGGCCACCACGCACAGGCACCCGGAGGCCATCGCCTCCAGTGCCACGATCCCGAAGGGCTCGTAGATCGAGGGGACGATGCACACCTCGGCGACCCGGTAGAGCGAGTGGAGCATGTCGTCGCCGACCCAGCCGAGGAACGTCCCCTTGCGGTGAAGCCCCAGCCGCCAGGCCTGGCGCCGGAGCTCGGCCTCCGCGGTTCCGGTGCCGGCGACCACGAATCGCACTCCGCCGAGCTTGCCGATCACGGGGGCGAGCGCATCGAGCGCGAGATGGAACCCCTTCTCGTACACGAGCCGTCCGACCAGCAGCACGAGCCGCTCGTCGGGCTTGGCAAACCGGGCGCGCAGAGCTTCGAGGTCTCCGATCACGGGCTCGAGGTCCCGCGGGTCGATGCCGTTCTGCATCGCGGTGATCCGGGTCGGCTTGACGCCGAACACGCTGGCGACGTGACTGCGCATGTAGCGCGAGCAGGTGATCACATGGTCGGCGCGTCTGACCATGTCTCGCTCGGCGGCGTGGATGTGCGATTGGGGGTAGTTCTGAACCCAGCCCTGGTGCCGGCCGTACTCGGTCGCGTGCACCGTGGTCAGCCACGGCTTGCCACTGCGCCGCGCGATCCGTTCCGCGGCGCTGGCGACCAGCCAGTCGTGCGAGTGCACGAGGTCAAACTGCAGGGTTTCCGACAACTCGTCGCCGAGCTCTCGCATGTCACAGTTCATCGCCTGCACCCAGCGCACGAAGGCCCCCACGTCCTTGGGGAACGGCGGCTCCTGGACACGGTGCACCACTACCCCGTGGCGCTCCTCGGTCCGGGCCAGGCGCCCGCCGCCGCGGGTCAGCACGTGCACCTCGACGCCCTCGCAGACGAGATGCTCGGAGAGCTTGCGGACGTGACGGGCGAGGCCCCCCTCGATGATGGGCGGGTACTCCCAGGAGATCACCAGAACGCGCATGTACCGCCTGCAGACCCTACCGTTCAGGCGCGCTCGAGCACCGCGAGCCCGTGCTCGTCGAGCAGCTCGCCGACGGCCATGCGCGCCGGCAGGCGCCGCCGACCGCCGCGCAGCACGTCGCGCCACTCGCCCTCGCCGCCGCACAGCTCATCGCCGCCCACCGCGGGGCGCGTCGCGACCGCGACCAGCACGTCTTGCGCCCGGAGGTAGGCCACGGTCTGCTCGCCCGCGTCCAGCGGCTCATAGCCCCCCGCAAACGCGGCCGGACGGCGAAGCCGCAGCGCCAGCAGCCGGGTCGTCAACCACAGCTTGCGAGTCGGCGCGTCGGGCCGGGAGCCGCCCTGTAGCCGCGACAGCATCGCCTGCCGCCACTCCCAGTCGACCGGCCGCCGGTTGTCGGGATCCACCAGGGCGCGAAACGGCAGCTCGTCGCCCTGATAGATGTCCGGGGTCCCCGGTGCGGTGAGCTTCAGCGCCACCATCCCCAGCGTCACGCGGTCGCCGTAGCGTGCGACTTCGGCGACGAACGGCTCGAAGTCATCCAGGAACCGCTGGTGTGAGTAGAGGCGACGGCAGAAGTCCAGCACGCGCTCCTCCCAGCCCGCGTCCGGCTGCACCCAATTGGAGTTGCGCTTGGCTTCGCGCAGCGCCTTCTCCATGTAACCCTCAATCCGCTCGAGCTCGATCGGCCACGCGCCGAGCAGCGTCTGGAACAGGAAGTAGCGCTCGAGCTCGTCGGGCGCGCCGTCCTGGACCAGCGGCTCGGTCAGCTGACGCCAACGCCGAACGTGCTCTTCCCACGCGGCGGGCATCCAGCTCAGGGCCGCGATCCGGGCGCGCACGTCGGCCGTGCGTTTGGTGTCGTGCGTGACCGTGGTGAGCATCCCCAGCGGGAAGCGCTGCGCGCGCTCGGCGCAGGCGGCGTGGAATTCGGCCACCGAGATACCGAACCGGCCCGGGTCCCCGCCCACGTCGCACAGCGCCACCAGCCGCGCGTAGCGGTAGAAGGCGGTGTCCTCGACCCCCTTGGCGACCACGGGTGGGGTGGTCTGCTGAAAGCGGGTCACGAACGCCTCGGGCGCCGGGCGCTCGAGCAGCAGCATCGCCGACATCTCGTCGGGCATCTCGGCGGCGGTGACCGCTTCGCGATCGGCGTCGGTGACGACGCGCTCGGCGGCTCTGACGTAGCTGCGGTAGACCGGGAAGGAGGCCACCGCGCGAGCGAGAACGTCGGTGCCGCCGGCCACATCCTGCTCGCGCGTGAGGCGCTCGATCTCCGGGGCAAACGGGCCACGAGCCTGCTCGAGCTTGGCCTGGAGCGCGACCTCCTCAAAGCTGCGGCGGTCGCCCGAGATCTCCTGCCACAGGGCCGTGAACGCCGACTCGGCCTCGCGATCGACGAACAGCGCGCAGGCCTGGTTGAGGAACTCGTACCCGACCGTGCCGCTCACGGGCCAGTCGCGCAGACGCTCGCGCGACTCGAGGATTTTCTCGATCCACACGTGCTCGACACCCCGCTCGCGCAGGCGGGCGAAGTACTGCGCGGGGTCAGCCATCCCGTCGGGGTGGTCGATCCGCAGCGCATCGATCACGCCTTCGCGGACGAGTGACAGCACCAGCCTGTGGGTCTCCTCGAACACGCCCTCGTCCTCCTGGCGCACGCCCGCGAGGTCGTCGATGTCGAAGAACCGCCGATGAGAATGAGTCTCAGAATCAATATCGAAGAAGCGCTCGCGCCGCTCGACGTCGGCCCAGAAGGGGTTGCTCTCGTCGGCCGCCATGTGATTGGGAACGAGATCGAGAACGATTCCCATGCCCGCCTGGTGGGTCGCTTCGGCGAGCGCGCGCAGCGCCGCCTCACCGCCGAGGTCCTCCGAGATCCGCGTCGGGTCGATCACGTCGTAGCCGTGCGTCGAGCCGGGACGGGCCTGGAGCGACGGGGACAAGTACAGGTGCGAGACGCCGAGGTCGCGCAGATACGGGATCAGCGAGCGGGCGGCGCCGAATCCGAAGTCCGGGGTCAGCTGCAGGCGATACGTCGCTCGCGGCGCAGGACGACTCAAGCGGGCCGCTTGAGGATCGTGATCGAGTGCGCGGTGACGTTGACCAGGGCCTGGGCGTCGTAGGAGGCGCTCCCGGGCTGCGCATCGGGATTCGCGGTGCAGAGCTCGAGCTTCCAGCGCGACGCCATCCGCCGGCGCGGCAACTTGAACTTTCGGTCCTCGGCGTGGGCGTTGAACAGCAGCAGGAACGAGTCGTCCTCGATCTCTTCCCCGTGCGGACCCGGATCCAGGATCGCCTTCCCGTTGAGGAACATCCCGAGCACCGCCTCGCCGTGCTGCCAGTCGCGTCGGGTCATCTTGCGCCCGTCGGTCCGAAACCACCACACGTCCGGCAGCGCGGATCCGTTCACCTCGGTGCCCCGCAGGAAGCTCTCACGGCGGAAGGTGACGTGATCGCTGCGCAGCCGGGTCAGGCGTCGGGTGAAGTCCCGCATCCGCTCGGCGTCTGAGTCCTCGCCCCAGTCATACCATGAGATCCCCGAGTCCTGACACCAGCCGTTGTTGTTGCCGTTCTGGGTGCGGCGGCGCTCGTCGCCACCGAGCAGCATCGGCGTTCCCTGAGAGACGAACAGCGTGGTCAAGAAGTTGCGTTGCTGGCGCGCGCGGAGCTCGCGGATCCCCGGGTCGTCAGTCTCGCCCTCGACGCCGCAGTTCCAGGAGCGGTTGTCGTCGGTTCCGTCGCGGTTGTCCTCCAGGTTGGCTTCGTTGCGCTTGTGCTCGTAGGTGACGAGGTCGCGCAGCGTGAAGCCGTCGTGGGCGGTGACGAAGTTGATCGAGGCAAACGGCTCGCGGCCGTCTGACTCGTACAGATCCGCGGATCCGGCCAGGCGCGAGGCGAAGTCACCCACGCTCGCCCACGCGCGCCAGAAGTCGCGCACGGTATCGCGGTAGACGCCGTTCCACTCCGACCAGCGGACGGGGAAGTTGCCCACCTGGTAGCCGCCCGGCCCGACATCCCACGGCTCGGCGATCAGCTTCACCTGCGACAAGACCGGGTCCTG
>JBPCQU010000263.1:0-4234 GCA_050997795.1 Solirubrobacteraceae bacterium
CCTATACGGGCTCGACGAGCACCAAGAAACCAGTCGACGTCGGCGCGCGGCCCGCGAATCGTCACCGACCGCGCCCCTGCCCGCCACCCCCGCAAGCCCGATTTCACACACCCGCGGGTGGCGAAGCAGCCATAACGACTCCAATGAAACACGCCGCCGGAGCCTGCCCGGCCGATGCCGGTCACGCTCCTGCTCGCGCTGAACAATGCGGAAGTCGTCAACAGCGACGTCGTCGCTTCCCTGCGGACGAGGCCAGCGGCGCCAGCCGAGGCTCCGGCGACTGCTGCTCGACGGCGGAGCAGAAGCCACAGGACGCCGATCCACGGGCTCGGAGACGACCGCTTCGGGAACGATCTGGGAAGCGTCCGTGACGCCTGAGCTGACTGCCGCAATCACGATGATGCACGGCCCGCGGATGGGGAGACCCGAGCGTCCCGCATCTCGCCAAACCCGAGCATCAGGCGCACGCGCTCAAGGATCGGCTTGACACCGACGACGGTGTTCGCAGCTCCCTCCCTGAGATCAGATGAGCGCTGGGTCGTCGACCGCGGCGATCTGCCGGCCACTCAGCATCAGGCCGCAACCGACTCGCGCTGACATCGTGACCAGCCACGAGTCAACTCTCCGCGACAGAGCGCGACTCGAATGTACCTCCCATCCTGGGCGCCGAGCCAACGAACTGCACGCCAGAAAAATCGCCAATTTCCAGGAGTTTTGGTCTAGAGCCGACGCCCGGACTCGAACCGGGGACCCCGTCATTACGAGTGGCCCTTTGCAGGGCTTTTACCGTAAATACGGGCTCGTGATTCTAGTTAGCGCAGGTTGGCTGAGGTCAGAATTGCCGAGTTCGGGACATGGTTCGGGACACGCTTTTCTCACACGGCTGCGACCAGCCGGGGTCGCAACAGTCCCGCTACCTCGTGCGGCATCACGCCGGCGCTGAAGCTGATGATCCAGTCCGCGAGCTCACGGTCGGTCGCGTCGACACGCCGACCGTTGATCTCCAGGAACGTCAGCATCGCGACGAGCGCCGTCCGCTTGTTGCCGTCGATGAACGGCTGCGTCTCCGCGATGCCGTGGGCGAGCACCGCTGCCTGGATTGGCAGATCGGCGTTCTCATATCGCGCGTAGTTCGCCGGTCAGCCCAGCGAACTGTCAACGCCCTACCGGGGAGCGGACCAGACCCGCCGACACGCTCCTCAAATTCCTCGAGGCCCTCTGAATATGCCGACAGTTTCCAGCCGCGAACACTCCTGAGCAGCGACTTCTCGCCCGCCTCGGCATAACGACCGAGTCGGCTTAATGATGTGGGGCGAACCGGCGGCGGACCCCGGCCTGGGCTGCGAGCGCGCGTAGTGCCCCGCGGACGGCCGTCGGCGCCCAGGCCCGGCCGCGGGTCGGGCCGTCGATGATGCAGAAGAGCGGCCCGATCGGCAGCTGCACTCTGTGCTCCAGCCAGATGCCGAGGTGTTCGAACCCCCACTCATCCATTCCGACCTCCCGCCGCTTGTCATTCTTGCCGTGCCTGATCAGCAACGACCCCTCTGCTGGTCGACGTCGGTCTCGCTCAGCGCCAGCGCTTCCGATATCCGCAACCCGCCGCGCCACAGCACCGCGATCACGGCTCGAATCCGCAGGCCGTGCCGGTCCTCGCCTGCTTGGCGCATGACGGCGACGATCTCTTTCACGCGGGGCGGGTCCGCCGGATACCTCATGCCTTTGTTGTTCGGGGAGCGGCCCGCGAGATAGCCCGGCATGGTGACCGGGGAGCGCCGCCGCCCGGCGGCATCGATCAGAGTTGTCTCTGACATGACCTCCTCCTCTCAGGAGCGGTAAAGGTCCAGCCGTTTGCGGACCTCACGGCGAGATCGTCTCGCTGTTCGGGCACGGATCGAGGTGATCGTCGTGTGCGATCGCTACGGTCCGGCGCCGATGATCGAGCCCGTTCGTCTACCACGCGCCCAGGAGGCGACGATCCCGACCGCCAAGCTCGTCTCCTACGCGCTGGACCCCTCACACGAGCGCGGCCAGCACAAGGCCCGCGTGTTTGCCTCCGCGCTTGGGATCACCGCCCGCGACTGGCGCTACCTCCACGACCAGATCCTCGCCAAGCTCCCCGACGGGGTTGTCCGTTCTACGCGCATCACCCCGTTCGGCGTCGCCTACGAGGTGATCGTGATGATCGACGGGCTCAACGGACGAACCGCCCCGGTCACGACGACCTGGATGCTCGCGGCGGACACGCCGCCCCGGTTGACCTCGACCTGGGTAGACATCCCCTGAACGACTGCGACAATCACAAGGCGATGGCCACCACCCAACACCAGATCCTTGACGTCGTCGAGCTGCGGGTCGATTCCGGCCGCTGGCCCGCCGGCACGATCGGCACTGTCGTCGAGGCCGACAGCGAACAGGTGCTGGTGGAGATCAGCGACGACCGCGGACACGGACTCGACTTCATCTCCCTCCCGCAAGACGCGCTCGCGCCCCACCAACAGTCCGGCCAGCAGATCGCTTCCTAGGCCGGGCAGGGACCCCCACAATGCGCGTCGGCTAACGGCGCGCCACGACACCTGCTCCCGGAGTCCACGCACCCAATGCAGCGGTGCGCCACCGCCGCCGGTCGAGCGGCATTCCGGAAGTCCCGGCGCTTGAGAGGAGACGGCTGCTTCTACGCCGGGGGTGCTCGCAACTTAGCTATTGCGATGCGCTCGCATTTTCCGCTGGCTGGCTGGCCGGCTCCGCGGGGTTGGTTGCTCACTCCGGCCTCAGGCTGATCCCGAGGTCGGGCTTGACCAGGGAGGTCTCGGCCCCTCGTGGTCGCCGTGGATCGGCTCACTGGCGAATGAGCATGAGTGCCAGGCTGGGGACGACGAACGACGCGAGAAAGAGCGGCAAAAACCTCTTGCCGGTGCATCGGAAGGCAACGATTTCGTCCTCGGCCGCATCGAAGGTCTGAGTTTGGCTCGAGTTTCGGCCATTGCGGACTTGCAGGGTGTGACGTCCAGGCTCGACTGGCGTCTCGATCGTGTCGTTCATTTCGACCGCCCCGACACGCTTACCGTCAACCTCGACATCGTACGTCCCACGACGGACCTCCGCTCCGATTGCTTTGTGCGTCAGCTTCAGCGTTGCGGACATTGTTGATCTCCTGTTCTTTTATGTGGACAAACGAACATGCTCGTAGTTGGGCATGCGGTCATCCATATCTGCCGGTCAGGAGTCGTTCGCGGTCGAACCTCGCGGCCACGGCGCCCCAAGCGAGCCCGTCGACGGGAAGGACCACGAGCGTCAGAACTGGCTGCGGCATGCCGTGAGTCGTTCGGTGCGCAGAGTGCTGAGGGCTACAGCCACAACCGCGACAATCAGCGCGAGCGGGAGCGCGCCACTACCAGCCACACCCAGCACGCGCGCTCGCACGCAGACGCAATGTCCCGGGCTTCTGCTGACGGCTGGGCATGGACTATCGCGCCTATTTGTAGGTGAGGTGTCAGCCGCGACCGTGGGTCTGCAGGTGTGGTGACGCTCATACCACCGTACTCCGACGGGACCAGCGGCGCAACGGTTGGTCCGTAGGCGCACTCAGTACGAACCTGCAAGCACATCCCGGCGCTCGCAGCACTCTGCTGAGCAACAAGCACGAGGTGCCGAGACCGTCGGTCGAACGCGCGGCGACAGGCGCCACAGTCCCCGCGCCTGCGCTGACCCAGCGAGGACACGCGTCGCTGCTTGGCTTTCGCGCGGAAGGCGCAGCCAGCGCCGGTCCGCGGAGACAGCTGGTTCGCCGCTGGCGCAGTGCTGAGGCTCGACAGCTGCTTCGGCCTCGGCGGCGATCGGAGCGGCCGTGTTCGTGCGTGGCCCGACAGCGGCAAAGCGGCAGTCAATCCCGGACCTTGGCTCGCTGCTGAGTTTCCAACTCGCAAGTCTCTCCGGCACCCCGGTCGACTTCCGGATTCTCGGGGTGATGCAGAAGCCCGGGGAAGGGGGCGCCAGTGCGCTTCGTCGTCCGCTGCGCGAGCCGGGATCTCAGCTCCCAGCTCGCTGATGCAGTATCGATCCCGGTCAGGAGGTTGCTCGACTCCGAGAACAGGTCCGCCGGGCGCATCTCGAACATGTCGCGGGCGCGCATGAGCCGCAACTCGATGACCTGGCGCTCGCGGTCGGCCGGAGAACGAGATCGGAGTCACCTACGCCGGCCGGCCGGCTACTCATGTCGGGCACCTCCGACCTCGGG
>JBPCQU010000281.1:0-3619 GCA_050997795.1 Solirubrobacteraceae bacterium
ACGAGCGCGCCGAGTTCGCCAAGGAGATCGGCAGCGTGATCATCATGATGGACCTGACGATCGGCTACACCGCGATGCAGTCGATGTCCAAGTGGGCGCGCCGCAACGGGATGATCCTGCACCTTCATCGCGCTGGGCACGGGACCTACACGCGGCAGAAGTACCACGGGGTGAGCTTCCGCGTGATCGCCAAGTGGTGCCGGATGATCGGCGTGGACCACATCCACGCCGGGACCGTCGTCGGCAAGCTGGAGGGCGATCCGAACATGATCAAGGGCTACTACGACGTGTGCCGCCAACGCTTCAACCAGGCCAACCCCCAGACCGGGATCTACTTCGACCAGGACTGGGCCTCACTGGCCCCGGTGATGCCGGTCGCCTCCGGGGGGATCCACGCCGGTCAGATGCACCAGCTGCTGCACTACCTCGGCGAGGACGTGGTGCTCCAGTTCGGCGGCGGCACGATCGGCCACCCGATGGGGATCGCCGCCGGGGCTACCGCCAACCGGGTCGCCGTCGAGGCGATGATCAAGGCCCGCAATGAGGGCAAGGACTACTACGCCGAGGGGCCCGACATCCTCAGGGATGCCGCCAAGGGATGCCCGGAGCTCGACGCCGCCCTCGAGGTCTGGAAGGACATCACGTTCGACTTCGAGTCGACCGACACCCCCGACGCCGTGGCGACCGCCACGGTCAGCCGCTAGCCGCAAACGGCTAGACCGCGAAACGAAGGACGGCTATGCGAATCACACAGGGAGCGTTCTCGTTCCTGGAGGACCTGACCAACGATGAGATCGAGGCGCAGATCCGCTACGCGCTGACCAACGGCTGGGCGATCATGGTCGAGTACACCGACGATCCCCATCCACGCAACAACTACTGGGACATGTTCAAGCAGCCGGAGTTCGACCTCAGCCCCGACGAGGCCGACGTCGCCATGCGGGACGTTGTGGCGTGTCGCGAGGCATTTCCCAACCACTACGTGAAGGTGGTCTGCTACGACAGCTCGCTCGGACGCCAAACATCCGCGCTCAGCTTCATCGTCAATCGTCCCGAGGAGGAGCCCGGGTTCCGCCTCGAGCGCCAGGACAAAGCCGATCGCCAGATGCGCTACACGATCCATCCTTACGCCCATCAAGACCCGGTCGGACGTCGCTACGGGAGCGGCGGCAGCCTCTCGAGCACTCGCGACGGCTCATCTACGACCTACGGCATCGGCGCCTCGACGGACGAGGGGATCGGCGAGTCCTAGTGGCTGGGCGCGGCCTCGACACGACCGGCCGGCCGCTTGACCCGCAGGCCCAAGACGGGCATGCAGCGCGGGCGCGGGGCTTCGGCACCGGGGAGCGCGGGTCTCCGTCCTTCGCCGACGAGTTCAGCGGCCGGGTGGTGCGCCCCCTCGACGGAGCGCGGACCGGCTCAGCCATCGACTCGGTGGACTTCTCGGCGGCGGTGTCCGGCGGCGAGGCCGACGTGCAATCGGTCGTGCGCGGCTCGGGAGTCAACCAGGTGCTCGAGGAGATCGACACCGACCTCGTCGCGCTGGCGCCGGTCAAGCAGCGGATTAAGGAAATAGCGGCTCTGCTGGTGATCGATCGGCTGCGCGACGAGATGGGGCTGCGCTCCCAGCGCCCCACGCTGCACATGAGCTTCACGGGCAACCCCGGGACCGGGAAGACGACCGTTGCCCTGCGGATCGCCAGCATCCTTCACCGGCTCGGCTACATCGAGAAGGGGCACCTGGTCTCGGTGACCCGCGACGACCTCGTGGGCCAGTACGTCGGACACACCGCGCCCAAGACCAAGGACGTCGTCAAACGGGCGTTCGGCGGGGTGCTGTTCATCGACGAGGCCTATTACCTGCACCGCCAGGAGAACGAACGCGACTACGGCCAGGAGGCGATCGAGGTGCTGCTCTCGGTGATGGAGTCCGAGCGCCAGAACCTGGTGGTCGTGATGGCCGGCTACAAGGACCGGATGGAGGAGTTCTTTCAGGCCAATCCCGGGATGGGATCGCGGGTGGCTCACCACATCCACTTCCCCGACTACGACGTCGACGAGCTCCTTTTGATCGCGAAGCTGATGGTCGACCGACAGGGCTACGCGATCAGCGAAGACGCCTCCCGCGCCTTGCGCGAGTACATCGAGCTGCGTATCCGGCGCCCCCGTTTCGCCCACGGGCGCAGCGTCCGCAACGCCGTCGAGCGCGCCCGGATGCGTCAGGCCACGCGGCTGTTCGAGTCGGGCCGGAAGCTGACGCGCGAGGACCTCATCACGATCGAGGCCGCCGACTTCCTTCAGAGCTCGGTGTTCAGCGACAGCGTGCAAGCGACGAGCTAGGCGCAGCGATGCCGCGCCCCATCATCCTCGGCGTCGTCGGCGACTCGGCGGCCGGAAAGACGACCATGACCCGCGGACTCGTACGCATCCTCGGCGACGATCTCGTGACCGCGGTCTCGACCGACGATTACCACCGCTACGACCGCAAGCAGCGCGCCGAGCGCGCGATCACGCCGCTGCACCCGGACTGCAACTACGTCGACATCATGGCTCAGCACCTGCACCACCTGCGCGCCGGCGAGCCGATCCTGAAGCCCGTCTACGTTCACTCCGACGGCACCTTCGGTCCGCCGGTGTACGTGGATCCAAAGCCGTTCACGATCGTGGAGGGCCTGCTGGGTTACCACTCCGAGGCGCTGCTGGACTCCTATGACGTCCGGGTCTACCTCGCTCCACCCGAGGATCTGCGGCGCCGCTGGAAGGTGAAGCGCGACACCTCGCGGCGGGGGTACACCACCGATCAGGTGCTGTCAGAGCTCGACAAGCGCGAGCCCGACTCGGCCCAGTTCATCCGCCCCCAGGAGCGCCACGCCGACGTCGTCGTCTCGTTTCGAGAGGGAGAGCGTCGCGACCCCCACTCGCTCGATGCCGAGCTCGTCTTGCGCGACACCCTCCCCCATCCGGACCTGTCTCTGGTCAGCGGCGCCGGCGAGCGCGGGGTCGCCGTGACCGAAAGCGAGTCCGAGCTCCTGGTGAGCATCGCCGGTGACATCGAACGCGAGCAGGCCGCCGAGATCGAGGAGGCGATCTGGGAGAAGCTGCATTTCGCCTCGCATCTGCGGTCTGAGCGCCTGGGACAGTTCATCGTCGGCAACGACCTGCAGCGCTCGGCGTCACTGGCGCTCGTGCAGCTGCTGATCCTCTACCACCTGGTGACGGCCAAGGCCGCCAACGCGCTGGGTGGTGCAGGCCCGCGCGCCCACGCCGAGGACACCGCCGAGGAGACGGCTGTGGTGCAATCCGCGCGCTGAGGGCGAGATGAATTCGCGCCCCGTGATCCTCGGCGTGGTCGGCGACTCGGCCGCCGGCAAGACGACGCTCACCCGTGGACTGGTGCGGGTCCTGGGTGAGGAGCACGTCGCGCATATCTGCACCGACGACTATCACCGCTATGACCGCAGGCAGCGAGCCGAGTTCGGGATCACGCCGCTCCACCCCGACTGCAACTACCTGGACATCATCGCCCAGCATCTCGCCCACCTGCGCCGCGCAGAAGCGATCCTCAAGCCGGTCTACGTCCACCACGACGGCACTTTCGGGGCGCCGGTCTACGTCCGGC
>JBPCQU010000030.1:0-5209 GCA_050997795.1 Solirubrobacteraceae bacterium
GATCGGATCCCGTTCGTCACGCTCGCCCTGATCCTCGCCAACGTCGTCGTCTACGTGCTCGCGGTCAGCCACGGCGGCTCGCTGATCAGCGGCCCCGACGTGCACGAGATCGTCCGCTACGGGGCGACCCCCTACGCGCTCACGCACCCCGGCGAGCACTGCGGCGTGCTCCAGACGCTCACCGCTACCGAGATCGGCTGCACACGACAGGCCGGCGTGGTCAGCGAGCTGCCGGCCTGGGAGACGGTCTTCACCTCGATGTTCATGCACGCATCGATCCTCCACATCGCGGGCAACATGCTGTTCCTCTGGATCTTCGGCAACAACGTCGAGGGCTCCATGGGGCCGCTGAAGTTCCTCGGCTTCTACATCCTCGGCGGGCTCGCCGCGCTGGCGCTGCAGGTCGCGGTCGGTCCCAACTCCGCCGCGCCAACCGTCGGCGCCTCCGGGGCGATCGCGGCCGTGCTCGGGGGCTACATCGTGCTCTATCCGCGCGCCCGGGTGCTGACGCTCGTGTTCATCATCCTGCTGTTCACCGTGATCGAGCTGCCAGCCCTGGTGATGCTGGGACTCTGGTTCGCCCAGCAGGCCGTGTTCGGCGCGGTGGGCCTGACGAACCCGATTGGAGGTGGGGGCGGCGTGGCTTACTTCGCACACGTCGGCGGCTTCGCGTTCGGCGCGCTGACGATCCGGCTGCTGGCGACGCGACGCAAACACGTCCCACCCACCCGACCCCGCCGCCCCCGCCCCGCCTACTGAGCTCGAATGCGCACCGCGGTCCTGATCGTCGCCCTGCTGTTCATCGCGATGCTGGCGGCGCTGACGGTGCTCGACGTGGTCCACTACGGGGTCAGCGCGCTCGACGTGGTGGCGGTCCTGATCCTGGTGCTGTTCGCGACCGGAATCGTGGGAGCGCTGCGCGGTCCGCCTGCGGACTAGAGGCCTAGCAGCGCCCGCCGATCGTTTCGTATAGTGCCGCGGCGTGGTAGGCGATTCGCAGTCGAGCTTTCGCGTGCAGAGCGTCAGATCCGGCGCGACGGCGATCATCGCCCTCCACGGCGAGCTCGACATATTCGCCCAGCCGGCCCTGGCCGCCCAGGTCGACGAGGCCCTGTCGACGCGGCCGGCGCTCCTCGCGATAGACCTGCGCGAGCTGAGCTTCATGGACTCGAGCGGGATCCACGTGATGATCACCGCCGCCCGGCGCTGCCACGAGCTCGGCCAGCGCTTCTTACTGATCCGCGGCGGCCGGCAGATCGAGCGCGTGCTGGCCGCCAGTGGCCTCGAGGGCTACTTCGAGATCGTCGAGGGACCGGACCAGCTCGCCGACGGCGCGCTCCTCGTCTAGGCGTGCCCACGCGAGAGCTCGCCGCTCAGCCGCCGACGAGCTCGACCGCGATGTGGTCAAAGCGCGCGAAGCGCCACAGGTCTTTGACCCGCTCGGAGACCTCGGCGGCGGTCAGCTCGGCAACGCGCTCGGTCCCGAACCCCTCGACGTTGAACGAGGCCAGCGCGGTTCCGTAGGCCATCGCGTTGCGCAGCCCGTCGCCGCCGAGCCCGCGATCGCGCTGGCACGCGATGTAACCGACGAAGCCGCCGGCGAACGTGTCACCGGCGCCGGTCGGGTCGATCACGGTTTCGAGCGGATATGCGGGCAGCGCGAAGAACTCGTCGGCGGTGATCAGCGCCGACCCGTACTCGCCCTGCTTGGCGACGACGATCGACGGCCCGTAGGACAGCACCTCGCGCGCCGCCGCGATCAGGTGCGGGCGCTCGGTCAGCTGGCGCAGCTCCTCGTCGTTGAGGATCACGCAGTCGACGCGGGAGATGATCTCGAGCAGCTGCTCGCGGGCGGTGTCGATCCACAGGTTCATCGAGTCGAGCGCGACGAAGCGGGCGCCCGGGCACTGCTCGCGAACTTCGAGCTGCAAGCCGGGCTGGATATTGGCCAAAAACAAGACCTCGGAGGCCCGCGAGGCCTGAGACAACTTGGGCTGGAAGTGCTCGAACACGTTCAGCTGCGTGTCGAGCGTCTCGCGGCTGCCCAGGTCCCAGGAGTACTCGCCCTTCCAAAAGAACGTCTTCCCGCCCGCGACGCGCTCGACGTCCTCGATCGACGAGCCCCGGGTGCCGAGCACCTCGAGCTCGTGCTCGCCGAAGTCATCGCCCACCGGACCGACGATCCGCACGTGGTCAAAGAAGGAGGCGGCGAGCGCGAAATGCGTCGCGGCGCCGCCGAGCATCCGCTCGCGCGTGCCGAACGGCGTCCGCACGGCGTCGAACGCGATCGAGCCTACGACAGTGATGCTCATCGGTCATCCTCTTCTGGTCGGCGCGGCCATCGTGTAGGCCCCATTTTCGTTCTGTGCTCGTTGGTCTCCGGCAGCGCAAGGTAGCTGGTCGAAGCTGCTATCACTTCGCCGGTGCCTCTGCGAGCGATGCCCCTCCCCGGCGGCTCGGTCCTGGTGAGCTTCCTGGGCACGGCGGTCCGCGGCACCGTCAGGAGCGTCGCCGACGACGGGCGCGCGCTCGAAGTCGCGACCGAGGACGGTGAGCTGCTCACGTTTGCGCTCAACCGGGCGACGGCCACGTTCACCGCGGAGGGTCACCAGACGGGCGCCCGGCTCACGTTCGACCCCGCCGTGGCGCGCTGACGAAGCTCAGCCGGGCCGTGGACAACGCGGTGCTCAAAGCTGCGAGACTGCGCCGCGTGCGCAACGCTCGCCGCTCGATCCGCACGCTCACCGCGCTGTGCACGATCGCGGTCTCGCTGATCGCGCCGGCGGCGGCGCTGGCCCGATACGCCGCGATCGCCATCGATCCGGTGACCTGCACTTGGGGCACGTCTTATCACGCCGCGACCCGGGCGATCGCCGAGCGCAAGGCCAAGCACGAGTGTCGCGGGCGATGCCGCGTGCTGATCTGGGTTCGCGACCAGTGCGCAGCGGCGGTCGAGACCAGGGCCGCCTTCTGGGGCGGGTTCGGACCCAGCCGCACCGCGGCGATCCGCGACGCCCGGCGCCGCGCCCACGACAGGCACGCCAGGTTCATCGTCTGGACCTGCAGCGGCTGAGGACCCGTGCGACGATGAGCAGCATCTCGCGAATCGGCGTCGTCGGGGCCGGGTTCATGGGCTCGGGGATCGCCGAGGCGGCCTCGGTGGCCGGGATCGATGCCACCGTCTATGAGCCCGAGCAGGCGCCCCTCGTCCGTTCGCGCGCGGCGCTCGAGACATCGGTGGCCAGGGCCGTGGCGCGCGGGAAGCTGACCCGGGAGGACGGCGACGGGGTGATCGAGCGCGTCACCTACACGAGCGCGTTTGACGATCTCAGCGGCGTCGACGCCGTGATCGAGGCGGTCACCGAGGACCCGCGGGTCAAGGGCAAGCTGTTCGGGCAGCTCGACAAGCAGCTTCCCGAGGCCCAGTTCTTGGCCTCCAACACGTCCTCGATCCCGATTGCCGAGCTCGCCGCGTGGACCGAGCGGCCCGAGCGCGTGCTCGGCCTGCACTTCTTCTCGCCGGTGCCGGTGATGAAGCTCGTGGAGGTCGTGGTCGCGCTCGACACCGCGCAGGACACGATCACCCGCGCCGAGTCGTTCGCCGAGGAGATCGGCAAGCGGGCGATTCGCACCAAGGACCGCTCTGGCTTCATCGTCAACATGCTGCTCGTCCCGTATCTGATGGCCGCGGTGCGGATGTACGAGGACGGGTTCGCCTCTCGCGAGGACATCGACGAAGGCATGCGGCTCGGATGCGGGCACCCGATGGGGCCGCTGACGCTGTGTGACTTCATCGGCCTCGACGTCCTCTACGCGGTCTGTGACTCGCTGTATGAGGAGTTCAAGCGTCCCGAGTACGCCCCACCTCCGCTTCTGAAGCGAATGGTGGTCTCGGGCCACCACGGACGCAAGGCCGGCCGGGGCTTCTACGAGTACGCCTAGGAGCTCGGCGCGCGCAGCGACACCACGTGCTCGGGGTTGATCCCGATTCCCGCGCCGGTGTCGGCCTCAACCAGCCACGCGAGCGCCATCATCGAGCCCCGCGACGCGTCGACGATCAGCCGCTCGATCTCCTTGACCTCACCCCGCACGCGGTAGCGCTCCCCCCCGCTCACCGCCAGCTCCGTGATCGGGGCGACCGGCGGCAACGGCGAGGCCCGGAGCGGTTGGGGGTCGTTGGGCTCGACGTTCGCTTGCGCCATCGCTTCGCTAGAGCCCACGCCGGCGAGCGTCCTCGTCCAGGGCGACCGCCAAAGCCGACGGCTCGATCTGCGCCTCGAGGTCGGCGATCTGCTTGCTGTGGCGCGTGGACTGGCGATGGACCGAGTCCTGCAGCCCCTCGACCAGCTTCTCGAGGTGGGCGATCCTCCGCTCCAGAGCCGTCAACGGATCCCCCGAGCCGGTGCGGGGCTCGATCGGGCGCTGCTCAGCAGCGTCCGCGGCCGCTTGACGACGCAAGCGGGTGATCCGCTCGATCAAGGCTTGGCGCGGGGGCATCGAATGCCTAAGCGACGGGCTGAACGTTCACGGCCTTGGGACCCTTGACGTCGTTCTCGGCGTCAAAGGAGACCCGGGCGCCTTCGGCGAGGGAGCGATACCCGTTGCCGCCGACGATCGACGTGTGATGCACGAACAGATCATTGGATTGGTCATCGGGGGTGATGAAACCGAAGCCCTTTTCGTCGCTGAACCATTTCACGGTGCCTGTTGCCATGGTGTGCTGTTCTCCAGTTGATCTGTGTTGGTGTGGGTGTTGGGGTGGCGTGTTGTCTTGGTGCTCTGGATACCGCACGCCGCTAGGCGGGACTTCCGGAACGCTTGTTGTCGGCACCCTTGCGGCGCCTGCGCGGCCTGCCGGTAGCGGCGCGCGTAGTGGATGTTGGTTTGGGAGTGTACCTGAGTCCGTTGCGCGTGAACTCACTCACCAGCCCAAGACTGTCCGCAATTGCCTGAACATCAGCCAATTGGTCGTCCAAAACGAAGGTCACGGCGAGCCCGTCACGACCTGCGCGACCGGTGCGACCGGCGCGATGCACGTAGTCCTCGGCCTCGCCAGGCGGATCGAAGTTGATGACGATCGTGATGCGATCCAGGTCGAGGCCACGTGCAAACACGTCGGTGGCGACCAGCACATCGGCCTCGCCGCGCTCGAAGCGTCCCAGCTCACGCTGGCGAGCACCCTGCATCATGTCGCCGTGCAGCGCGGCGG
>JBPCQU010000102.1:0-10062 GCA_050997795.1 Solirubrobacteraceae bacterium
GTGCGAGCTCCGCCACGCCCAGCCGGCGCGAGCCCCCCGACAGCAGACGCAGGATCGTCGCCGCGCGCTCGATCGTTTGGATCCCCGGACGCACCGGCTTGACGCTCATCGGATACGCGACGCCTGCGCGGTGTTCGTTGTCGGGCGTCCGAGTTGCCGAGCCATCTCGGCGTGCCGCGCCAGCCCGACGCGTTGTCTTGTGCGATCTGGTCGAGGATCGGCGGCCGCACGACGGGCCGCTCGCCACCGTTTACGTCGATCGCCCGGAATCGGTTCAGGCCCGGTACGCCAGTGGCCGCTGCCAGGAAGATCAGCTCGAGGTCGTGGGTGCAGACCGATTCCACGGTCTCTGACACGTACAACAGTCGACCCGGAGCGACCTCCAGCCCAGTCTCCTCGGCGACTTCGCGTTTGAGCGCGTTGAGTACCGGCTCGTATTCGTTGACCCGCCCGCCGGGTAGCGATAGCTCCCTGCACCCGCCGCGCAGCTGGTCGGCGACGATCAGCCGGCCGTCGATCCAGATCACCGCTCGGGCCTTGACTCTCACCGGACCTCCGTGATCGCGACGCCGGTCGGCGGCAGATCACGATCGAGCAACGCATCGATCAGCGCGCTCTTGCCGCGCTTGAACTGCCCGACAAGGACCGAAGACTGCGGCGCGTCAAGAGCGGTCAGGGCCGTTGGCTCCACCTAAACCTCCACAACGTCGTGGACTACGTTTTGGTAGAGGCCATCAGCGACCGCGGCCGCGCTCTGAGCGAGCCTCATCGCTCTCCCATGAGCATACCCGAGCCGCGCGGCGTCGCGCTGCACAACAGTCCCGCGCTCTCGCCAGCATCGAGCCGCGTGCGCCAACGCCAGATCTGGTGCTGTGAGGCATCCCGACGGGCCGTATCTTCGTTGTATGCGGGCAGTTGTCCGACACGCCACAAGCGAGCCACGCTCTGGCGCTGCTTCGGGGGGTGATCGAGCGCGTCGGAGGCGTCCTGGCAGGACCACTCAGCACCCGATCGAGGTCGCCGAGCTGCTACTCGCGGCCGGTCAACCGGCGAAGGTGATCGTGACCGGCTTGCTGCACGACGTGCTCGAGGACACCGAGGTGACCGCCGATCAGCTGCGCGAATTCGGCCCGGAGATTTCGCGGTGGGTGCAGGCGCTCACGCAGGACGCCTCTATCACGAACTATCGAAGCCGCAAGGCCGCGCTACGACGCCAGATACTGGACAGCTCCCCCGAGGCCACGGTCGTATCGCTGGCGGACAAGATCGCAAAGCTCCGCAAGCGGAGCAAACGGCCACCGGAGCGCAAGCTCGAGCACTATCGGGCAACGCTCAACGAGATCGAGGAGCGTTACGGCCGCAGTCCTCTCAGCAGCGAGCTGCTCCGAGAGCTGGCCCGCTGGCCCTGAGCGGTGATATCGCTAGGCTATTTGACCTCTGGCCGTGCCTGCGCGGCGTCGAGGTCCCTTGCGAATACCTGCCGGTATGAATCCTGGCCGTAGCTGGTCGGAAGTGGCCGGCCGGGGGATAGCTTGAACGGGCGCGCGCCGTCGGAGCCGCGCTCGGCGCGCAGGAACAGCGCCGTGTCGAGCCCTTGGGCATAGAAGCTGTTCGCGAGGTCGAACATGTGCGTCACGAACAGCATCTTGATGCCTTCGTCGAGCAGCGCTCGGACGACCTGTCGCGCGATCTCCGAGCCCTCTCGCTCGTTCGTAGCGGCGAACGACTCGTTGCACAGCAACATCGAGTCCGGGGTGATCTGGTCGGCGATCTCGCTCATCCGGGCGAGTTCTTCGTCGAGCTTTCCACTCTCCATAGCCTCGTCCTCTTCACGCTTGTAGTGCGTAAACACGCCATCGCAGACGTTCACCCGGAGCGACGTGCCACCGATGAACATTCCGCACTGGGTCATCAGCTGGGCCAGCCCGACGCTGCGCAGGAAGGTCGACTTCCCGCCCTGGTTGGCTCCGGTGATCATCACCAGCGACCTCTGATCCGCGTCGACGTCGTTGCCGACGACCCCTTGCTCGACGGTCAGCGTTAGGCAAACGTCGTAAAGGCCCCGGGCCGACAGCGCTACGTCGCCAGGCGGGAGCGCGGTGGGGAACGCGGTTGGCTCTTCCTTCGCCGCGAGTCGCTCGCTCAGGTTCAAGCACGCGACGTAGAAGCCGATCTCGATGCGAAGCATGACGAAGAAGCTCAGCACGTGGTCAACTGACTGGGTCAGTGCGTTGGCGACGAGATTGACGCCCTTGTCCTCCAGCTCCCCGAGCGCCCTGAACCCGTTCTCGTCTCGGTCGGGGATCGTGAAGCCGTAGCCCGAGCGATCGAATACCCGCTCGAGGAAGCTCTGCTCGCGGGGTCGGCGGAGCATGTAGTTTGTGCCTTTGTTTCCAGCGGTCAGCTGCGCGCTGAGCAGCGTTCCGCCCTTGAACGTGAGCTCTTTCAAGTGGCTCTCGATCAGCCCGAAGTACTCGGCGTCGAGCTCGTCGGCGAGCATTGCGAAGAATCGCGTAAAACCCGGTGAGCGGAACTCGTCGGCGTGCTCGTCGGTCATCTCCCGCAGGCGCCTGAGGAAACCCACGAGCAACCCCATCTTCTTCACCGAGCCTCCTAGCCTCGACCGTGGCGAGTCCCTCAAGAAGCTGCCCCATACGCTCTTCTCGGCCTTGAGCGCCTCACCAGCCAGCACGTACAGCTCTCGCACGACGGACGGGTTCTCGAGGCAATCGGTCAGGACCTGCTGTCGGTAGGCGATCGCGTCGGGATCATGCAGGCTGAGGAGCAGCGCCCGCTTGGCAACCTCGAACAGAAACGGATCGCCCGAGGCCATCGTGGCGAACAGCGTGTTCAGCTCGAGGTCCTGCGTCAGCGCCTCCTCGTTGGTGGGAAGCTGATGGTCGAGGCCGAAGTCACCGTCGCGGTGCATCAGGAAGGCCTTCATCTCGCGATCCGCCTCTTAAGTGACTCGTACGTGAGGCAGTACTTCTCGGCGATCGCCGCCGCGTAGGCCAGACCGTCGGCGGGCTTTCGCACGACCTTGTACGTCCGCACCGCCGGATCCTCGGGAACCACGGTGCTCATCATGCTGACGTTGCTCTCGCTCAGCGATGCCAGCTCGTCGACGAACGTGACGAACACGCACAGCACGTCGAGCTCGATGATCAGCTTCATCACCTCGGCGCCGACCACGAGCGCGTCGCGCAACGTCGTCGAGCCGAAGCTCTCGTTCATGATCAGCACGCTGTCGCTGGTCGCCTGATCGAGGATCGCGCGGATTCGGAACAGCTCATCCTCAAACTTGCCCCGCAGCGTCTCGATGTCCTCCTCGCGCTCGAAATGGGTGAAGATCTGGTCGGAAAGAAACAGACGGGCATCGACGCCTGGGACCGGTAGGCCAAGGCTGGCGAGGTAGTGCAACTGGCCGAACATGCGCGCAAAGGTTGTCTTGCCGCCGTTGTTAGGGCCGCTGACGACGAGGATCCGCTCGGAATCGGTGAGGTGGAAGTCGTTACACACCACCGACGCGCTCTCCTGCACCAGCTTCGTCGCCAGCGCGAGATCGAAGGTCTCCGCGACGTGCACATCCTTGGATCGAGCCGACACGCGCGGATGGGAGAACGCGAGACCCTTTGCTTTCAGCGGCTCGATGTACTCCCGATACGCAAGGTAGAACTGGACCTCGCGGTCGAACCGGCCGATCGTCTCGTCGAGGTAGGTTTGATGACCCGCGCAGTACTCGTCGAGCTTGGAGAAAGTCTCCGGATGCAGCTTGGCGACGAGGTCGAGGATCTGGGCCTCGACGTGGTTCATCTCCGCGTGCTCGCGGAACTTGACGCGGTAGTCATTGACCGCACCCTGCTTGAACTTGGCGAATGTCTGCTCGACCTCCGCGCTGATGTCGGGTTCCCCCTCATAGTGGCTCACCCTGACACGGTTGCCCTTGATGTGGACCGCGTACCTGATGTCGGCGAGCTCGTCCTGTAAGTCCCGCGTCTCGGTGACCAGCGAGGTGAACGCGTTGGACTCGGTGTAGCCGGCCAGGTACTCACGCCACGCGATGAAGCCGCGCGAGCCCAGCTCGAGTGCGGCGAGCCGATCGAGCAGCGAACCGACCGCGTCGCAGTACACCGCGACTGCCTCCAGGAACCAGCGCTGCTTCTGGCGTCCGTAGTGGAGCTTCTCGACCAACGCCACGTGCTCGCGCATCTGACGCATCCCGCGCGCGAACTCGCGCACCGCTTCCAGCACCGGGTTCTGCTCTAAGTCGCGCAGGACGTGGTGGCGGTAGCGGACCGCCTCGACCTCGTGCAGCGGGCGGTAGAAGAACGGCTCGAGCCGATACTCATCGCGGCCGGCCGTGAGCGACGCCAGGATCTGATCTAGATGCAGGTCGCCGAAAAATGGCGGCTGCTCGAGGCGCTCGCTGACGTCGTCTTCCCGGCGGTCAAACAGGATGCTGTGAAATGACACCGTTGAGGTCAGCCCCAGGTGAGCGCTCGTGTACGGCCAGCGGGGAGAGAAGAGCATCGCCGGAGCGCGAAGATGCGTCCATGGTCGGCGCGCTGCCGCGGCCTTCGGTGCGTAGTGGACAGCGCACCGGCGACCCCGGGCGCGCAGCGTACGCCCGAAGCGGCTGATGCAGCGCCAGATGAAGAACGCGGGTCAAGCCCGCAGCGGTCACGAAATGTCATCAGCTTCCACCGGTCGATGTTCGGTAGAAGCCATCAGCCGCACTGGCGGTTCAGGCGGGCTTCATCGCCTCGTCAGATCATATCGCGGCCCCTATCGGGCGAAGCGAGACCCACCCGGACTGGCGTAAACGCGGCTGTGGCTGGGGCTGACTTGGGCGGACGTGTGCGGCGATATCCTCATCAGCGGCGATGAAGCTCGCCGTTGAGCGTGCCCACGGGCGCTGATGGCTTCTACCGCCGACCGTCCCGGGCCGGTGAGGACCCGAAGGGAGCCATGCCGGACACGCAGAGATCAAAGCGACGGGCACAAGCGGCGATCGCGGCACTTGGCGTGACTGGGCTGACGGCGGTGATTGCGATGGCGGCTCGGGCGCCGCTGGCTCCATCGACGCCGGTCAATGCCGCCTCGGCACGCGCTCCGGTAACGGCGCTGGCCGTGCTGCTCGTGGGTGCTGGAGTTGTCGCGCTCGGCGGGCTGGCGATAGTGATGTGGCCAGCTCGTCGTCGGCGCGGGGATGACGAGCCCGAGCCCGTGGCCGAGCGGCTACAGGTGCATTGGATTTGGAAGCTGCTGGCGATCCTGTTGACGTTTGCGCTCGGCGCGGCGCTGGTTGCCGCGGCCGTGTTGGGTGCTAAGGCCGTCCACCGAGCGCCCCAACTCGGCGTCGGCGGCGGCGGAGGGCTTGCGCGACCGCCTGCGGCGCCCGGCGCGCCGCGTGGTGCGGAGAGCGGCTTCGTGGTGCCTTCGTGGCTGCCGTGGACGGTGCTCGCGATCGTCGTGCTCGCGATCGGGGTGGGGATCGGGCTGTTGTTGCGCTGGCTACGGCCGGCTGTCGACGGTGCGCCGGAAACGACAGCCACGCGCGCGGCGGTTCAGTCGGCGATCGCCGCGCTTGGTGCTGCCACCGATCCGCGCGCCGCGGTGATCGCGGCGTACGCCGCGATGGAGCGGACGCTCGCGGCAGAAGGCGTCGCTCGCTCGCCGGCGGAGGCGCCGCGCGAGTACTTGCAACGCGTGCTGGTGGCGAGCAGCGCGACCGAGTGGGAGGCGAGAACGCTTACGGGTCTGTTCGAGGAGGCAAGATTCAGCGCGCACCCGATCCCCGAGCGCGTCCGCGAGCTCGCGCTGTCGGCATTGGACTCCCTGCGCGCCCGATTGCCGATGGGAGGCGCGGGATGACGTTGCTGGCGGAGATCGCACTCGTCGCGATCGCGGCCATTGGCGTCGCTACGTGCCTGGCGCTGCTGCCCGCTGGCCCATCTCTGCGGCGGCGCCGAGCAGCGGCGCCACCTCCGTCGCGGCCCGTCCAGCTGCTCGAGCTGGAGAGGTTGGTGAGCATGTCGGGGGCGAACGCAGTGCACGTCCACGCCTATCTGCGCCCGCTGCTCGCCGAGATCGCTGGCCGGCGGCTCGCCGCCCGCGGCCGCACGCTCGCGCGGATGCCGGAGTCCGCCGGACGAGAGGTTCTGGGGGATCGCCTGTGGGAGATCGTCCGTCCGGGCCGCCCGTTCCCCGAGGACCGGCATGGTCCGGGCGTTTCGCCGCAGGACTTGCGGGTGATGCTGGAGGTGCTCGAGCGGTTGTGAGAAGCTCGCTCTCGCCTCGAGTGCCCGGTTTGCTCGCCCTCGCTGGCGTCGGCGTTGTAGCGGGCCTTGCTAGCGGGCGACCGGAGCTCGCTGTCCTCGCCGTGCCGTTTCTGTTGCTGGTCGGAGTCGGCCTGGTCCTGGCGAAGGAGCCGCGGCTGGTCGCCGAGATCGCACTGGAGCGAACTCGGCTGCTCGAGGGCGAGCACATGCGAGCAACGGTGACGCTGCGCAATGCCGGAGCGAGCAGTGTCGAATTGGAGCTGGCCGTCGCGCGAAGCCGGCAGCTCGTGCTCGAGCCTGCCGGCCCGCTGATGCTGCGCATCGCGGCTGCGCGGACCCTAGAGGTTCATTTCTCGGTGCGCCCAAGGCGCTGGGGCGTGCATGCGATCGGCCCGTTGGTCATCCGGGCGCGCGATCCGCTCGGCGTCACGACGCGGGTTGAGCGGCTGGGTGAGCGGGTCACGCTGCGATCGTTTCCACGCGAGCAGCGGTTGCGGGAGCTGGTTCTGCCGCTGCGCACGCAGCCGTTCCTGGGAGCGCACGTCGCCCGGTCGCGCGGCGACGGGATCGAGTTCGCCGACATTCGCCCGTTCGCGGCGGGCGATCGCGTGCGGCAAGTCAACTGGCGCACGACCGCCAGGCGTGGCGACTTGTACGTGACGGAGCGCCATCCGGAGCATGCAAGCGACGTCGTGCTGCTGCTCGACACCTTCGCGGAGGCCCGAGACACCGCGAGCGGAACGCTGGACGCCGCCGTTCGCGCGGCCGCGTCGCTGGCCAGAGCGCATCTCGCTCGTCGCGACCGCGTCGCGCTGGTGGACTTTGGCGGCACGTTGCATTGGCTCGAGCCGGCGTTCGGCACGACTCAGCTATACCGGATCATCGACGCGCTGCTCGCAAGCGAGATCGCGTTCAGCTATGCGTGGAGGGCGGTCGAGAGCATCCCGCGCCGGGTCCTGCCGCCTAGCGCCCTGATTCTCGCCGTCAGCCCACTGCTCGACGAGCGCTCGATTCGTTTGATCGCCGATCTGCGCAGCCAGGGCAGCGACCTGACCGTGATCGAAGTGTCGCCGCTCGCGCACACCGCTCCCGGTTTGACCGCTGCCGATGCCGTCGGCTACCAGCTTTGGGGACTTCAGCGCGAGGCACTGCGGGCCCGCCTGCAGTCACTTGGGATCGGCGTGGCGCTGTGGGACGACGACGCCGCGCTGGGGCCCGCGTTGGAGGGGGTGAACTCATTCCGCCGCTCAGTCCCGCACGCCGTGCGCGGGTAACGGTCGCGCTTGCGGCTGTCGCGCTCGAGGTCGCGCTGGGCGCCCTGGTGGCCACCGACGCCGGCGCGGCCGCGGGGTTGGCGTGGTACGCGACCGCGGTCTCCGCGGTGATCCTCGCGATCGGGCTCGTGGTGGCATCGTCCTCGACCGTCCAGGTGTCAGTCGGGCTGCTCGGCTCGCTACTGCTGTTGCGCCACCAAGAGCGGCTTCTGTTGGCGCCCGTCTACGGCGCCTGCCTGCTGCTGCTCGGCGAGCTGGCGCAGCGCTCGCTCGAGCTGCGCGGGCAAGAGCGCGTCGGGGTCGGGGTGGTCCGCATGCGGCTGGCGGCCGTCCTGGTGGTCGCTGCACTCGGCTCCTGCGGCGCCGCCATGGCGGCGATCGCGGTGACGATCGCGCCTACCACCCGTTCGGTCGGCTTCACGGCCGTCGGGACGGTCGCGGTACTGACCGCGTTCGCAGCGATCGTCGCGGTCGCACGGCGCCAGCATGGGGAGAATCCCGGTGCAGAAGCCGCCCCGATACGCCCGGACGATGGTGGTCGGTAGCGCGCCACCCGGCAGCGCGGATCGCGATCGCCGGATCATCGCTTCGGCGGCACCGAAGGAGCGTCAGGAGTGGACGTCGCTCGTCGGCGAACAACGAGGATCAGCGGGATCGCCGCGAGCTCGGCGACCACCGCGAACGCGACCACGATTCCGAGCGAGACGCTGAACAGCGCGCCGATCGCGGTGCTGCCGGCAAACCAGGCGATGCCGTAGACGCCGGTGAACAGTCCGTACGCGGAGGCACGCCGGTTTGAAGGGACCATCGGGGCGACTGCGGCGGGGATGATCGACTCGTGAACGCCCATGCCGAGGCCCCACAGGCACACGCCCACGAGGCTCGCCCAAAAGCCGCCGAGAAACGCGAGCGGTGCGTACAACGCCGCGACGACGGTCAGTGGGACCAGCATGCCGATCCCGTGGCGGTCGAACAGACGCCCGAACACGAGCGACCCGGTGCCGCTGACCGCCATCGCGGCGGCATAGAAGATTGGGATCAGGTCGGCGTGCACGGTCCCCGCCTTTTGGAAGTGGTAGGCGATGATCGGGAAGTCGGCGAATCCGACGGCGACGAGCGCCGCTCCGGCGAGGTAGATCCAGAACACTCGGGGCAGACCCTCGGTGCTTACTTGGGCGGGACCTGCCTCGAGGTCTTGTGGCCGTGGGTAGAGCAGCCGCGCGACGGCAAGCAGCGAGAGCATGATCGCGGCCGGGACCGCGAGCACGGCGAACGCGGTCTTGTAGTCGTGATGGCTGGCCGCCAGGATCAGCGCGATCAGCAGCGGCCCGAACATCGCCCCGAACTGGTCGAGCGCCTCGTGCACGCCGAACCCCCAGCCGTAGCCCATCTGTTTCGCAGCATGGGAGAGCATCGCGTCGCGCGGCGGGTTGCGGATCGCCTTGCCGACCCGCTCGAGAATGATCAGCAGCGCGGCCACCTGCCAGCTCCCGGCGAGGGCGAGCAGCGGCACGACCGACATCTGCAGCATATAGCCGCCGATCGTGATCGGCCAGTACCGCCCGGTGCGGTCGGCGCCGCGCCCCGAGAACAAACGCAGGCCGTAACCCAGGAGCTCCCCGAAGCCGGTGATCATGCTGATCGCCAGCGCGCCGGCGCCAAGCAGCCCGAGGTACTGGCCGATGATGCTGCGCGACCCCTCGTAGGTGAAGTCGGCGAAGAAGCTCATCACGCCGACCATCAGCACGAACTTGACAGCCGGCGACAGGCGTGAGCTTCGCCAGCTCACGATTCGAGCGTTCCGGTGAAGCCCGCGATCCGAGAACTACCGCCCGACACGGTCCGGGTGCGCCGGTTGCGTGCACGAAACTGGATCAGCTCCATCGGGGTCCTCGGTCGGCGTGGCCAGTCACTCAACCAGAGGCCATCAGCCCGAAGGCGGTTAAACGCGGAGCCTCATCGCGCTTCCCATCACCATACCCGGAGTCACGGCGCGAGAACCGCCCTGAGCTGCCGTCCCAAGGGGATCCCTCCTGCGTCTGCCCGCTACGGGCGAAGCGTTGCCGACAGCGCTCTTGGCTCGAGCAGCAGATCGAGCGCATCGATCGCCGACATGCACACCACGTCCGCGGCCCGCAACGCCGCGGTGCTCGTCCCCTCGGGCCCGATCACGGCGAAGCCCAGTGCGGCCGCCTCGAGCACCAGCACGTCGTTGGCACCGTTGCCGATCACCGCACACCGCTGGCGCCCCAGATGATCGAGGCGCCGTAGCTTGTCCTCACCGGATGCCGCCCTTACCGCGCTCACCTGGAGAAGCTGCGCCAACGAGTCGAGCGTTCCGAACGTGTCCGCAGATACCAAGTGGATTGCGAGCTTCTCCCGGAGCTCTGTGACTCTGGCGTGGACGCCGCTCAACAGCGCTCCGCGGTTGGTCAGCGTGCCGTTGACATCCAGCAGGACGTGCTCGAGGTGGAGGGCCGCAAGGCCAGGTATCGCGATCGTCAGCG
>JBPCQU010000112.1:0-4121 GCA_050997795.1 Solirubrobacteraceae bacterium
GGTCAGGCAGCGGCCCTTCAGGTCGCGACCGCGGCGCGGTCGCACCCCGCCGGCCGCGCGCACCCACTTCAGCCCGCGCCAGCGATGCGTCCCCGCCACCGCCGCAGCGTCGGTGAGGAACTCGCCACGCGCGAGCGCCGCCCAGAACCCCTGGTTGACCTCGGGCAACATCCACGGTTGGAAGACCGCCATGTGTCACACACTCCTGTCGTCGCGTTCTGAGGGGGCCCATCCTCAGACGCGCCCCGGACACGATCGCCGTCATCGCCCTTCGCGCTAGGCGCTCGGGATCGACAACGACCGTGTCCGGGCTCCAACCCGGGTCGGTCAACTCCTGCTCAGCGAGAACCTGGCGAGAAGCTGATCGGCGGAGGTGTTGCGATCACCGCGGGGACCCAAGGATCGGCGTATGGGACGGCCAGGCTGACCACGCCACACCGCGGCGCCTGAAAAGCCGCTCCGGTCACATTAAGGCTCATGAACGTGACCGTACGTGTCGCGTCCGAGGCTACGGCCGCTACCGGCGGCTGAGCTCACTCCTTGAATAAAGCGACCGTGTTGGTCGGCATCGCGTGATTGCGGGCTGCCGCGATCGGAGGCGGCGCCGACGCGCTTAGAGTCGATGAGGCAGCGCCCCGGCCGTTCAGGGTGACAGTCAGTCCGCGACGGTGGCCGTCGGCCGCTGGGCCGGGGGAAGTCCCGGCCCAGCATCGCGGGGAGCACGGGCGTGGCGGGGCAGCAGGAGGCTTGGAACCAGGAGGAGCACAGCGATCCCGACCACCCACCAAAAGGTGCTGCCGAAGGCCGATGCCAGGCTGGCGGTGATCTGGGGTGGGACGTGCGCCACCGTGGCTAAGGACAGTCCGTGGGCGGATCCGGGGATCCGGGATTCGATCTGGCGCTGCAGGATGACGGCGAGCAGGGCGGTAGAGATCGAGCCTCCGACCTGACGGGAGATATTGATGGTGGTGCTGGCCCGGGGCACGGCGGCATGGTCAAGCTCGGTGTACGCGCTGGCGATCATCGGCATCATCGTCAGACCCAGTCCCAGCCCGCGGACGACCAGCGCGAGCGCCAGGATCAGCTCGTCAATGGTCCCGGTGACAAACACGAACGGGAACGACCCCAGGATGATCAGGGCGACCCCGAATGGCACCACCCTTCCCGCCCCAACGCGGTCGGTGAGGACGCCGGCCTTGCGCATCACGAGGGCTGCGCCGATCCCCTGCGGCGCCATCAGTAGGCCGGCGGTCAGTGCGGACTGGCCGCGGACCACCTGGTAGTAGAGCGGGAGCAGGAACATCGAGCCATACAGGACCGCGCCGAGCAGCAAGATGCTGACGTTGGCGATCGCGTAGTTACGGTGCCGGAACAGGTGAAGGTCGAGCAGCGTCTCTCGGGTGCCGTCCCGGGTCCGCAGTCCATGCCACACGAACCCCAACATCAGGAACACCCCGAGGGCGAAGCTCACCACCACCCGGGGGCTAGAGAACCCCCCGGTGGTCCCCACTTCAGACAATGAGTAGACGAGCAGCGCGAGGCCCGGGGAGAGCAGGAGGAAGCCCCGGAGGTCAAAGCGGTGGCCGGCCCGTCGTTCGCCGGCGGCGAGCCAGCGCCACGAGAGCGCCAGCGCCACGATCCCGATCGGCACGTTGACAAAGAAGATCCAGCGCCACGAGGCGTTTGAGACGATCAGACCGCCGATAACCGGGCCGAGCACCGGGCCCATGACGGTCGGCACCCCGACCACGCTCATCACGCGACCCATCCGCTTCGGTCCAGCGGCGCGCGCGAGGATCGTCTGGCCGATTGGCAGGATCATGCCCCCGCCGAGACCCTGCAGCACACGAAAGGCGATGAGAGTGGTGGCCGACCAGGCCATCCCGCAGAGCACCGATCCGACGATGAACAGCGACAGTGACAACATCCACATCCGCTTGGCGCCGACCCGGTCTACAGCCCACCCGGTCACCGGGATCACCACGGCCAGCGCCAGCAGGTAGCCGGTGGTCACCCACTGGATCGTCGAGACCGGCACTTTGAAAGCCCGGCCCAGCGTGTCCAGCGCCACCGCCACGATCGTCGTATCGAGGATCGACATGATCGAACCAAGGACCACGACTGCGGCCAGACGCTTGAGTACGGGGTCGAACACGGGGCCGGTCGCCGCCGAGCCGGCGCCATTACTGGACGTCGGGACTACCACGCCGCCCGATGACGGTGATTCGTCCAATCGTGGGTCGCTCCCGTTGTGGGTGACACCAGGCCCACCGGCAGTTGGGCCCTAGACAGCGCCGCTGACATCCCAGACCTGGCCCGAGTCGGCTCCGCCAAGACGATCAAGGAGAGCTGCCGCAGACTCATGGGGAGTGATCAACGTGCCTGAGCTGCGCATGCCCGTGAAGGCGTCGTGCAGGGTGGCGCCAACCTGCTCGCGCGGCTGGTCGCGGATATAGGCCTGCATTGAGGTGTCGACCCTGCCCGGCCGGTACGCGTTGACGGTGACTCCGGTGCCAGCGAGCTCCGCGGCCAGGTTGATGGTGTGGGCCACCAGCGCCCCCTTCGACGCTGCGTACACGTTGATCCCGGTCAGCATCCCCGGGTCATCGACGATCGCCGCGGACACGTTGACGATCCGCCCCCAGTCCGAAGCGATCATCGCGGGCAGCACACGCACGGTCAGCGTGACCGCGCCGACGACGTTGATCGCGATCGCAGCGGCGATCGCATCGGGATCCAAGTCTCGCGTGGGGCCGACCGGCCACACCACGGCCGCGTTGTTGACGAGGATCTCAACCTCACCGAGCTCGCCCACCAGCCGCTCCAGCGCCCTGGCGGGTTGGCCGCGGTCGCTGAGGTCCGCCGCCAGCGTGACAGCGCTGCCGCCGGCGTCACCGATCTCTGCGGCGACAGCATCAAGCTCGGGCTGGCTGCGAGCCAGCAGGCCCACCCTGGCGCCGGCCCCCGCGAGACCAAGCGCGATCCCGCGGCCGATCCCGCGGCCCGCCCCGGTGACGAGCGCTACCCGATTCTCAAACGCCGCCACCGATTGTCAAGCGCTGATTGTCGCCGCGGCGCCGGCAAGACGATGGCCGCCGATCCGATTGGCCGCCATCCACAGCGCGTCGCCGCCGAGGGCGTGGCGTTCGGCCCGCCCCTCATAAACCAGCGCCAGCAGTGCGGCCTCCGCGGCAGTGCGGTCAGGCTGATCGTTGCCGTGGGTCATCAGCGCGGCGACCTCCTGCGTGGTCAGCCCGAACTCGAAGCACTCAAGCAGCACCCCGGGATCCTCCGGCGGCGCCTGGCGCTCGAGCGTCGGGGCGAGGTTGGCAATCACCACGTCGTAGGCCTCGACAGGCTGAAAACCACCTGCCTCAAGTCGACGGCCGTCGGCGGTCTCAAACAGCAACGACGGGGCCGTGTAACGAACCGCTCCGTCGCTGTTGCCTGCTTTGCCCTGCAGTTCGGTGGGCGAGCCCGCCGCGGTGCGCGTCTCGGCCTTGTCCTGCTCGTAGGCGGCCAGCACGTCGGGGGCATCCATGAGGGCGATGATCTCATCGGCGTCGATTCCAGGCAGGGCGCTCAGAACCTCGCGCATCTGCTCGTCGTCGTCAAACAACAGCGGCGTGTTGAAGTTGGCCAGCTGCAACGCGCGAAACACTCGCCACTCGCTTCCCGGCCACTGCCGGCGGGCGGCGATCACCGCCCGGCAGGCGCGCGACGAGGCGCTCAGCCGCGACTTCGGATTGGGCGCGAACGGCATCCCGTAGCGCTCCCGAAACCGCAGCCCGCTGCTCGCCATCCGCAACGGCGTGAAACCGTGCTCAGCGTAACGCGAGGTGTCCTCGCTCAAGCCGACGAGCACCAGCCGCCAGTCAAGCTGATCGCCATAGCGCCACTCAATCACCCGCAGCGCCGGGCTCTCGGCGTAGCCCCACGGGCACGCGGGGTCACCGAACAGGGTTACTGAGATCGAGCCGTTGATGGCTCAATCATACGCACGCCAGGTCCTTGCCCCGCCAGCGCCGACTCTCGTCTCGCCGACGACTTCACCGACGTCGAAGCCGTCGCCGCGATCCCCCGCGTCACGAACGGCAACCGCCTACTGCACCGCCTCTTCG
>JBPCQU010000186.1:0-4731 GCA_050997795.1 Solirubrobacteraceae bacterium
CTGCGAGCAATGCCAAGACGACCATCGACTGGGTGCACCGGATCCTCAAGGAAGAACGTGACATCGTCATCTCGTCTCGCCCTCTCGAGGCGACGGCCTTCCAGGTCGAGAACATCCGAATTGCCTACGTCTTCTACGAGAACGGTGTGTCGATCAATGTCATGTATACCGTCGACGGCCCCGAGAAGCGGGCGGTCGGGTTCAAGCTCGCAGAAGGGATGGAAGTCCCCGCGGAGCTCGCCTCGCGGTTCAAGTTCGCGAGGCAGAAGTCGAAGCTGGCCGGAACCATTCGCGGTTCCTACTTCGCGTTCAAGAACGAGTACTAACCCCGGACCGGCTCTGCGAGGTCAGTCATCTCCTGCGGCGCCTTCAAGCATTTCCCGAGTCTGTCGTCAAACCTCCGTCACCGGATCCCTGGCTGCTGGGGTAGTTAGCAGTTCATCGCGACCGGGACCGAAGCAGTCGCGCCAACGCAACCAAGCATGCCTCGGCGACGGGAAGCGGCCCGGACCTCCTATCCATCACGAACGCCAGCGCCACAACCAGCACCGCGAGCTTGCGCCGGCGAGCACTGTAGGTCGAAGCACGCGCCTGGGCCGATTGACCCGGCAGTGCCAGAGTCGTCGCAGTCATCTCGAGTGTCCTCCTGGGTCTCGCTTTGCGCCGCCGATGCGGAGCCTTGTTCACCCGAGACGTCGAGGCCAAGCACCGATTCCGGACATGCGGCTCTCGCCGTGCCGGGATAGATCAACGCGAGGCGGCGATTGCAGCGCCGTCCGCCAAATGGGGTGCCCAACCGTCAGTCAGCGGATTCGAGCTGCTCGGCCTGCGTGTGGAGGTAGCGCTGCTGTGGGAGGCTCGTGGTCCGTGCCGCGGCGGCCAGGTAGCTGTCGCGCGCGGCGGCGTGGTCTCCAGCCATCTCGAATAGGGGGCCCCGTACGGCGTGCAGCCGATGATCGTGCCCGAGGCGGCTGTCGGTCTGAAGCCGATCGAGCTCTTCCAGGCCCGCGTGAGGACCGTGGACCATGGCGAGCGCGACGGCACGGTTGAGTCGGACGACGGGGTTCTCGCCGAGACGCAAGAGGACTTCGTACAGCGCGAGAATCTGGGGCCAGTCGGTTCGCTCGACGTCGGGCGCTTCGTCGTGCAGCGCGGCGATAGCCGCTTGCAGCTGGTAGGGCCCGACCGGTCCGCGGCGCATCGCTTCGGTGACCAACACCGTGCCCTCGGCGATCAGCTTCGAGTCCCACAGTCCGCGGTCCTGGACAGCCATCGGGATCAGGGTGCCGTCGGGCCCGGTCCGTGCGGCCCGGCGTGCGTCGGTGAGCAGCATCAGCGCCAGCAGCCCGGTCACTTCGGCGGCGTCGGGCAGGAGGCGGTGAAGCAGCCGAGCCAGCCGAATGGCCTCGGCCGAAAGCTCGATGCGGTGCAGACTGGGTCCGGAGGTGGCGACGTAGCCCTCGTTGAGGATCAGATACAGCGTGTGCAGCACGGCTCTGAGCCGCTCTGGGCGCTCCTCGCCCGAGGGCATCCGGAAGGGTACGTCGCTGGCGGCGATGGCCTGTTTGGCGCGGGTTATGCGGCGCGTCGTTGTCTCCTCGGGGACGAGGAAGGCACGACCGATCTCCGCGGTCGTCAGGCCCCCGACGGCACGGAGGGTAAGGGCGATCTGTGAACCCGGGGACAGCGCGGGGTGACAGCACATGAACAGGAGGACGAGGGTGTCGTCCGAGTCCGAGACCCGCTGGTCAGCGGGCGGCGGCACCGACAGCTCAGCGATCGTCCAGTGGGCGACGGTCTCCTCTCGTTCGCGGCGAGCCTGATCGCTGCGCAACAGGTCGACCAGCCGGCGCGACGCGGCCGTAATCAGCCATCCCTGAGGGCGGTCGGGGATGCCGTCACGCTGCCACTGCGAGCTGGCCGCGAGCAGCCCTTCCTGGACGGCGTCCTCGGCTAGGTCGAAGTGCCCGTAGCGGCGCACCAGCGCGCCGAGGACCTCCGGCGCCAGCCGGCGCAGGAGATCCTCGACGCTGGGCTTGGCCACGGCGGCCGATCACGCTCCCGGGTCAGGCTGATGCTCGTCGATCGGCCTGACGTCAGCGGATGCCCGGGAGCGGACGTGCTCGGGGGCTGGGCAGTCAGACAGACGCGCGGCGATCTCCGTAGCGCGGTCGAAGCTGTCGCATTCGACGATCCAGTACCCGGCCAGTACCTCCTGGGACTCGGCGTACGGGCCATCGGTCACGACCGGCGCGCCCTCCTGCTGCTGGACCCTTCGGGTATGGACCGGCGCGCTCAAGCCGCGTGTCTCCACCAGCTCGCCGGACTCGGCCAGCTCGGAGTTGAACGTGTGCATGAACGCTCCCATCGCCGCGAAGTCTTCCGCCGACCATGCGGGACGATCCCCCGGCTTCCCGGCCATCTCGTCATAGTCCAGCTGCGAGGCATACGTCAGGATCATGTACTTCACGATCCGCTCCTTTCGCTCAGGCACCCCATTGGTGCCTTTGACCGGGATGTCGGAGCAGGAGGCCCGGAACGGACATCGTGTGGGGCAAGATGCGTAAAGCCACGTCTGGTGCGGGCGGGCAAGCCAGCGAGAACGAGGGAGTCACGGATCAGCCTCGGTCATAGCGGGACAGAGGGGCAGCCTGGTGGTTTGGCCCGGTCGCCGACTCGGCTGGCTGCGCGGTCAACGCCAGTTCGCTGCTGCGGCGGAGGTAGGACGTGATCACCTGTTCGGCTTCCGGGACGATCTCAAGAATCGCCCGGCGCATCCTCTCAAGCGTGCTGCGCTTCGGCTCCTCGACATTTCGCAGTACGCGTCAGCCTCCTCGGTGGACACAATCTTCCGTCCTTTGGTGTTGCTGTCGACGGGGTTCATGACCGCACCGCTGGGCGCGGTCTCGTTGTGAGGGCCCGGCGCACCTGGCGCAGCCTCGGCGTCACCCGGTTCGCGCGCAGCAGGCGCGACGGCAGCGGCTCGAGTCTCCGATTGACCTCGCTGGCGAGCCGGTATTCGGCGGCTTCGCGTCGCAGATAGTCAATGTGCGCGAGGGCGGCGGGATATGTGGGGTGGTTGTTCATCGTTCTCCCTCGTGGCTGCGATCACGCGGCGAGCGCATGATCGATGGGGTCGGCGTAGGCGTAGGGGTGGTGGAAAGCGGCGAGCGCGTGCGCGGGATTGACTCGAGCTCGAACGACTCGCCCGATCGCTTGTCCTCGACGGCGACCGAAATGCTGTCGGTCTGCGCGTTCCAGAGCAGCCGCACGTCGATGCCGTCGTTGGCTCGGCGATCGAGTTCACGGACCGCGGTCTCCGATGTTGTAGACATGAGCTTCTCCTCTCGGTCTCACGCGTGTGGCGCATCGTTTAGTTACGAGGACTGCGGGCCTGGTCCGAACTCATCGCTCAGGTGTCGTTTCTCCGTACGCGCTTCGCGGACGTGTACGAGGATCCGTTGGGCGGAGATGTCGGCCTCTGGAAGAACGCGAGCGGCGCGTCGAACGCCGCGGGGTCGATCGTTTGAGCGCAGGGCGCGGAGTGCTGGCTCGACGCGGCGCTCGGACAGTTACGCCGCTGCACGAAAGCAGGCTTCGGCCCGCACCGAGGGCGAGTCTCGCAAGTCGCCACGAGCTGGGAGGCTGCTCGATTTGAACCTAGAGCTCGTGGCCGGGCGCTACCGGTGTCTCGGCGCGGATTCTTGCTGCTCGTACGGCTTGGGCGAGCTCGTGGACGCCGGCGCGGATTGCGGATTCGGGCATTTGCGCGTAGCCGAGCAGGAGGACTGGCGGGCGCCCGCGGGTGTCGGGTCGGTAGTCGGCCATCGTCTCGAGCTCGACGCGCCGGTCGTGGGCCTCCTCTCGGATCGCCTGCTCATTGATGCCGTCGGGCAGCTGGACGGTGACATGCAGCCCGGCGGCGACGCCGCGAACAGCGGCTTCTGGGAGCGTGTCGGTGAGCGCATCGACGAGCGCGTCACGGCGGCTGCGGTAGCGGGCTCGCATGCGGCGCAGGTGGCGGTCGAGCTCGCCGCGAGTCAGGAAGTCGGCGAACGCGTGCTGTTCGATGCGGGCGGTACCGCGGTCGGCGAGGAGCTTCTCGTGGATGACGGCTTGCAGTAGCGACGGCGGCACGACTAGCCAGCCGATACGGAGCGCCGGCGCTAGCGTCTTGCTCGCCGAGCCGGCGTAGATGACCCGGTCGGGGTCGAGGCCTTGGAGCGCCCCGATGGCCGGCCGGTCGTAGCGGTACTCCGCGTCGTAGTCGTCCTCGATCGCGATCGTGTCGCTCGCGCGCAGCCAGGCCAGCAGGGCTGTTCGTCGCTCGCCGGTGAGCACGACGCCGGTGGGGTGCTGGTGGGCGGGTGTCAACACGACCGCGTCCGCGTTGGCGCGCTCGAGTTCGTCGACCCGTGTCCCGGCTTCGTCGACGCCGATCGGAACCGGCTTCAGGCCGGCGCCCGCGGCGATTAAGCCGTCTTCGGGGTTGCTGGGGTCCTCCAACGCGATCCGCTTCGAGCCAGTCGCCGCGAGCGCGCGGCACACCACGCCGAGGCCCTGCGTGTAGCCGTTGGTTACGACGATGTGCGCGGGGTCGGCCACGACGCCTCGGACGCGGCCGAGGTAGTCCGCCAGAGCGAGGCGAAGCGCTTGGGCTCCGCGCGGGTCGCCGTAGCCGAGGTCGGCGTCGGTGATCGTCGCGAGCGCCTCGCGCAGCGAACGCAGCCA
>JBPCQU010000101.1:0-2804 GCA_050997795.1 Solirubrobacteraceae bacterium
CCAAGCGCCGCCGGCGTAAGACCGGCGACGCCGGCACCGCCCCGGTGGCCGAGGCCGGAGCCACCGTCTCGACCGAGGCCGCCGACAGCCACGACGAGTCCTCGTCCGAGCACGACGCCGAAGCCGCTGCTTAGCGCGTCAGATGGATCTCGCCCGCGTCGAGCGCCTGGCGGCCCTCGTCGGTCTGCACCAGCAGGCGTCCCTCGCCGTCGATTCCGTCCGCGCGCCCGGCGCCGCCGCCCCAGCTGACCCGCTCGCCTCGTAGGGCATCGAGGCCACGAACCGCTTCGAGTACCGTCGTGGCCGGCGCCGCGAGCCAGTGCCCGAGCGCGTGGAGCAGGCCCGCCAGCGTCGGCTCGATCGCCCCCGGCTCGAGGCCCAGCGTCGTTGCCCGTTTGCCCAGCCCGGGCGGGAAGTCAGCCTCGCGCAGCGCGACGTTGAGCCCGATCCCGAGCACCGCCCAGCGCTCCTGCGGACGGCCCTCGACCAGGATCCCGGCCACCTTGCGCCCGTCGATCAGGACGTCGTTGGGCCATTTGAGGACCGCGCCGGTGCCCGTCCCGACGCCGGAGGCGACCTCCGCCACCGCGACGCCCGCGGCGAGCGGCAGCAGCCGGGGCGGGTCGCGGATGACGAGCGAGCAGAGCAGCGCGCGGCCCGCGGGAGCAGTCCAGCTGCGGCCCTGGCGCCCCCGCCCTGCGTGCTGCTCGGCGGCGGTCACCAGCGTGCCGTCCGGCGCCCCCCGCGCGGCCAGCTCACGGGCGCGGGCGTTGGTTGAGTCCGTCCGCCGCAGGTGCAGCCGCGGCAGGCCGAGCCCACGCAGGGAGGCTTCGGTCCTCACACTGGCCTGATCCGCAGCTCGTCGTCGACGCCGACGGCGAGCCATTGCGCGGCGTCTCCGTGGTTGACGGCGACCGAGAGATGCCGCGCTGCGTCCTCGTACAGGAGCGGCTCGCCGGGCTCGACGTCGGCGAAAGTCCGCGCATACGTCACAGCGTGCATCGCCGCAGCGACCGGTTGGATCGTCGCCAGACGCCCCAGCTTCAGCCCCGAGCCGGCGAGATCGTCGTGGCCGGCGTCGAGCTGGAGGTTGCCGAAGCGATCGACGTAGCGCACGTGGGCCACGATCGCCCCGTTCTCGCGGCGCGGGGCGGCAAGCTCGAGCACCACGAGCTCGGCCGGGTCCAGGGGATCGCCGGCCTCGGCCAGCGCCCGACCGCCGGCGAGGTGCGCGGCCACCGGCGCGAAGATGTCCCGTCCGTGGAAGGTCGCCGAGACCGGCTCGAGCCTGAACGGCGAGCGAGCTATGTCGACCGCCTCCACGATGCCACCGCCGAGCTCGGCGGCGGGCGACAGGAGGCCGTTGTCGGGGCCGACCAGCGTCCGGCCATCGGCCAGCTTCAAGGCCACCGCCCGGCGCTGGGCGCCGACGTCGGGATCGACCACCGCCAGATGCACCCCCACCGGCATGTAGTTGAGCGACTCGCGAAGGATCAGCGCCCCGGAGCGCACGTCATGGCGGCCGATCCCGTGCGTCAGATCGATCACCCGGGCATCGGGGCAGATCGTCGCGATCACGCCGTGGCAGACGCCGACGAAGTCGTCGGCGATCCCGTAGTCGGACAGAAACGTGATCACCGGTCGGGTGGCTGGGGCGGCCATCTGGCGGAACTGTGACAGCAACCGCCGGCGCTCGGGTAACTGGGAGGAAGCTGGTATGGTCTTCCCAATGCAGACCACGATTGACTCCGTCGGGCGGATCGTCGTGCCCAAGCGACTGCGCGACGCGCTTGGTCTGGTGGCGGGTTCGACGGTGGACATCTCCCGCTACGGCGCCGGACTTCAACTCGTGCCGAGCGGTCGCACGGCGCGACTCGTCGACGAGTCAGGCGCCCTGGTGGCCAACGGCGACACCACGATCGACGACGCGACCGTCTTCGAGCTGATCGACACCGGACGGCGGTGAGTCCGCCGCTCGCCGTCGACACGAGCGTCGCGATACCGCTGCTCGTCCAAACTCACCGATCACACGGCGCGGTCGTCCGCTGGTGGGACGATCGACCCATCGCCCTCTGCGGTCACGCGCTCGCCGAGACCTACTCGGTCCTCACGAGGCTGCCCGGTGACCTGCGCATGACGCCCGGAGACGCCGCCCGGCTGATCAGCGAGCGCTTCGTCGAGCCGTTGCTCCTCAGGCCCGAAGTGAGCGGGCGGCTGCCGCAAGTGCTCAGCCAGCTGGGGATCGCCGGCGGCGCGGTCTACGACGCGCTGGTCGGACTCGCGGCCGCCGGGCACCGAGCGGACCTTGCTACCCGCGACGCCCGCGCCAGGGCGACCTACGAAGCCGTCGGCGCCCGCGTCGTGCTGGCCGGATGATCGCGGGCCTCAGGCCCGTCCCGAGCGCGCCTCGGTGGCGATCAGCGCCTGCACCAAGCCGTCGATGTCGTGGCGCTCGGCCTCGACGTCGGGCTCGCGTCCGCGCTCGCGCAGCGCGGCGCTCGTGACCGGGCCGATGCTAACCAGCCGGGTCGCCGCCGCCACCCCCTCCCCGACGGCGTCGAAGAAGAAGGAGACCGTCGAGGAGGATGTGAAGGTCACGTAGTCCGCGCGCGCGAGCGCCTCGAGCTGCTCATCGCCGATCGGCTCGGCGACCGTTTCGTATAGCGCGACCACGTCGACCTCGGCCCCCCGCTCGGTCAGCGCGTCGGGCAGCACGTCGCGCGCCTTCGCGGCGCGGGCCACCAGCGCGCGCGTGACGGGTACGTCCGCGAGCGCCTCGATTAGACCCTCGGCGACGAAGCGCT
>JBPCQU010000103.1:0-6181 GCA_050997795.1 Solirubrobacteraceae bacterium
CGTCGCCCGTGACCGAGCGCGGAACTCAAGGGTGCCGCAGCCAGCGAGCCCGCAGGCTCATGTACCCGTCTGGTACCCCGTCCCGCGGACACGGAAGACACGGCCAGCTGCGTGGCCGGTGCGAACCGCCCACCAACACAGAGGATCCTGCGAATGGAGCTAGGGGGACTCGAACCCCCGACCTCCTGGGTGCGATCCAGGCGCTCTCCCAGCTGAGCTATAGCCCCGTGCGGCGGCGTCTGCCGCGCGGTGTGCCGGTAGTGTAGCCCGAGCTCTCGGGTGCCCGCTCGGGCGCGCGGCGAGGACCCGAAACCGACTGTTAAGGCAGGTTCAGGTACCGCGAACGTGTTCGGTGGTCGCTAGGCTTTCGGGCATGGGCATTCTCGATGACGCGATCCGCGAGCACCTCGACCTCAAGCGTCGCCGGGGCGCCGATCCGACCGAGGTTGAGCGCGCCGAGCGCGAGGCTCTAGGTCCGGTGCGACGAGCGCCCGAGGCGGCTGCGAGCGACGAGCTCACCGAGCTCGATTCATCCGTCCAGGAGGCGGGCCTCGCTTACGACTACGAAGACGAGGAAGAGGAGGGCTGGAGCTACGAGTCGCTCGAGGACGAGCCGGCGCTCGCCGAGCCCCCCCTCGCTGAGCCCGTCCTCGCCGAGACCGAGGTTGCCGAACTCGACGACGACCCGTTCGCCGAGCCCGAGCCCAACGTCGCCCCCGAGCCCGAGGTCGCTTCCGAGGTCGCCCGGTCTCCGGCTTCGCCTGCCCCTCATCCGGCCGGCGGCGAGACGATTGAGTACGACGTCGAGGAAGCGCTCGGACCCGAGTCCGCCGAGGAAGCGGGCGACGGTGAGGACGTGCTCGAGGAGACGCCCGAGTTCCTTCAAGACACCCCCGACCACGACCGCCTCTGGTTCGAGCAGCGTCCGCCGAAGGACTTCGACTTCGACGGCTGAGCCGAGCTTTAGTCCTTGTTCTTTCGCCAGATTCTGTACCGCGATCTCGGGTGCGCGTCATACGTGCTCGGCGACGGCGGTCAGGCGATAGTCGTGGATGCGCGTTGGGACGTCGACGTCTATCTGGACCTCGCTCGCGTCGAACGGCTCCAGATCGCGCACGTGATCGACACCCACGACCACGCCGACCACGTGTCGGGGAGGCTGCGGCTGGCGAGCGCGACCGGCGCGCGCGCCTACCGTCCGGACGCGGAAAAGCGCGGCGCGGACACGATCGTGGCCGGGGACGAGATTGCCGTGGGCGCTCTTCGCCTCCGCGCGATCGCGACGCCGGGCCATCGTCCGGAGCATCTCACGTTCACGGTCGTCGATCTGGCGCGAAGCGCCGAGCCGTGGATGCTGCTGAGCGGTGACTCGCTGCTCGTGGGGGACATCGCCCGGCCCGACCTCGCGACCGAGGCGGCCGCCGGAGCCAGAGCGCTGCACGCGAGTCTCGAGCGACTGCTGGCGCTCGGCGATCACGTCGAGGTATGGCCCGCGCACGTCGGCGGCTCGCTGTGCGGAGGTGCCGGGCTCAGCGGCAAGACCAGCTCCACGATCGGCTTCGAGGCTCGCAACGATCCGTTGCTGATGATGGGCGAGGAGGAGTTCGTCCGCGGGTTGACGGTCAGCCTTCCCTCGCGTCCGCCGAACATCGACCGCATCGTCTCGCTCAACCGGCGCGTCGAGGACGAGCCCCCGGTGCAGCCGCCGGCGCTCGGTGGCTCCGAGCTGCGCGAGCGGCTCGCCGAGGGTGCGATCGTGCTCGACGGCCGGTCGCCCGACGAGTTCGACGCCGGCCACCTGGCGGGCGCGGTCAACCTCCCGGCCAGCTCACCGGGCGTAGGAACGCGGGCCGGGTGGGCGTTTGAGCCCGACGAGCGGATCGTGGTCGTCGCCGCCGACGTGGCCGGCGCGGAGCAGATGGCGAGCGCGCTGCAAGCGGTCGGCTTCCGGCGGCTGGCCGGTTACTCGCTCGCTGACCGCGGCGCCTGGGAGGGCGCCGGTCTCCCGGTGGCCGAGACCGGCACGTGGGACCTCGACCGGCTCGTCGAGGGACTTCGCGCCGAGGCGGTCGAGCTCGTCGACGTCCGCGAGCTCGGCGAATGGGAGACCGGTCATATCCGCGGATCGCACCACGTCCCCCTTCACCGCCTGCGCGATGTCGACGCGGTTTCGATTCCCGATCGGGGCCGTACGACCGCGGTCGCGTGTGCCGCCGGCGCTCGAGCGGCGTTCGCCGCCAGCCTCTTTCGCCGCGCCGGCCGGCGAGATGTCGTCAGGGTCTCGGGCGGGGGCGTTCCCGACCTGGGCGCGCGCGGCATCGACCTTCAGCCCGGGCTCGACTGACGCCGCCCCCTCACATCCGGAAAATCCCGTATCTCACGTCGGCCAGCGGCGCGTTGGCCGCGGCTGACAACGCCAGGCCCAGCACGTCCCGCGTCTCGCGCGGGTCGATCACGCCGTCGTCCCAGAGGCGTGCCGTCGCGTAGTAGGAATGGCCCTGGTGCTCGTACTGCTCGCGTAGGGAGGCGCCGGCTTCGGGCTGCCCTACTTCGCTCATCACGGTCGCCGCCTGCTCGCCGCCCATCACCGAGATCCGGGCGCCGGGCCACATCCACAGCAGCCTCGGTGAATATGCGCGGCCGCACATGCCGTAGTTGCCGGCGCCGAACGACCCCCCGACGATCACCGTGAGCTTCGGCACGCGCGCGGTCGAGACCGCGCTGACCAGCTTGGCTCCGTGCTTCGCGATCCCGCCGGCCTCGTAGTCACGCCCGACCATGAAGCCGGTGATGTTCTGCAGGAACACGAGTGGGATCCGTCTCTGGTCGCAGAGCTCGATGAAGTGGGCGCCCTTGAGCGCGCTCTCCGAGAACAGGATCCCGTTGTTGGCGAGGATCCCGACTGGGTGCCCGTGGACGTGGGCAAACCCGGTTACCAGGGTCGCCCCGTACAGCTCCTTGAACTCGTGTAGCCGCGAGCCGTCGACGATCCGCGCGATGATCTCGCGGGCGTCGTACGGCTTGCGCACGTCGGCCGGTATCGCACCCAGCAGGGTTCGGGGATCCACCGCGGGCTCCTGGGCCGCGATCCGCTCCCACGGCGCCGGCGGCTTCGGGGCGAGCGTCGCGACGATGCTCCGCACGATCTGCAGCGCGTGGCGGTCATCACGGGCCAGGTGGTCGGTGACGCCCGAGGTGCGTGAGTGCAGATCGCCGCCGCCGAGCTCCTCGGCCGTGACTTCCTCCCCGGTGGCTGCTTTGACGAGCGGGGGGCCGCCCAGGAAGATCGTTCCCTGGTCGCGGACAATCACGGTCTCGTCGCTCATCGCCGGGACATACGCGCCGCCGGCCGTGCACGAGCCCATCACGGCCGCGATCTGGGGGATCTCGGCGGCCGACATCGTCGCCTGGTTGAAGAAGATCCGACCGAAGTGCTCTCGGTCGGGGAAGACCTCGTCCTGGCGGGGCAAGAACGCGCCGCCCGAATCGACGAGATAGATGCACGGCAGGCGGTTCTGCAGCGCGACTTCCTGCGCCCGCAGGTGCTTCTTCACGGTCAAGGGGTAGTAGGTGCCGCCCTTGACCGTCGCGTCGTTGGCCACGATCACGCACTCGCGACCGCAGACGCGGCCGATCCCGGTGACGATCCCGGCCCCGGGGGCCTCGTTCCCGTAGAGCCCGTGCGCGGCCATCGGAGACAGCTCGAGGAACGGTGAGCCCGGATCGAGCAGCCGATCTACGCGGTCGCGCGCTGTCAGCTTGCCGCGCGCGACGTGACGCTCGCGCGCACGCTCGCCGCCACCGAGCGCAACCCGCCGCAGCTGCGCGTGCAAATCCTCGACCAGTGCCTCGCCGGCACGCAGGTTGGCCCGAAACTCCTCCGAGCCGGGGTTGACCGTCGAGCGCAGAACTGTCATTTGGCAGTCGGCCGGCGTTTCATGCGGCTGCTGGCGCCTCCACGCGTGCGAGCGGCTGATCCACAGCGACCTTGTCACCCACGGCGACGCTCAACTCGGCGACAAGCCCGTCCAGGGGCGACGTCATCACGAGCTCCATCTTCATCGACTCGAGCACCACCACCGGATCGCCGGTCCGCACCGATTGGCCGACCCCCGCAGGCACGAGCAGCACCTGCCCGGGCATCGGCGCCCGCAGCTCACCGTCGGCGTGCGCTTCCAGCGCCTCCTCGGAACTGCGGTGGCGCACCGGCCAAGTCCAGCCTTGGGACCCGATCCAGACCACTTCGCCGTCGCGTGCGAAGCGCCACTCGCGTCGCTCCGTCCCGGAGGTGATCGCGAAGCCATCGGTTCCGGCGCGTTGTACGCCGGCCAGCGCTCCCCCCTCGACGCTGATCTCGAGCGGGTCTCCGCCTCCGACCGCGAGCTGCCACCAACTGCTCGCGCGTAGCCCACCCAGTCGCCAGCCGTCGAGCCGGTCAAAAGGATCGTCGCCGCTGCGCTCGCCCAACGTCGCGAGCGTGATCAGTGCGGCGGCGCGGGCGATCTGCTCGTCTGAGAGTGGGCTCGGAAATGGCGGCAGTCGCTCGATCAGGCCCGTGTCGAGCCTCCCACTGTTCACCTCTTCGGTGGCGATCAGTGAGCGCAGGAATCCGACCGTCGTGGTGACGCCGAGGATCGAGGTGTGCGCGAGCGCCCGGTCCAGCTCGGCCAGCGCGGTGGCCCGGTCGAGGCCGTGCACGATCACCTTCGCGAGCAGTGAGTCATACGTCGTCTCGACTTCGTTGCCGGTCTCGATCGCATCGTCGACCCGAGCTCCGCTCGGCCGTCGGTAGCTGAGCACCCGGCCCACGGTGGGCAGGAAGTCACGCGCCGCGTCCTCGGCGTTGATCCGCGCTTCGATCGCGTGACCGGCGAGGCGCACCTGGTGCTGCTCGATCGCGAGCCGCTCGCCGGTCGCGACCCGCAGCTGCTGCTCCACAAGATCGAGGCCGGTGACGAGCTCGGTCACCGGGTGCTCCACCTGCAGCCGCGCGTTCATCTCCAGGAAGTAGTGCTCGGTGGGGTCGTCTAGGTCGGCGATGAACTCGACCGTGCCCGCGTTGACGTACACGGCCGCCCGAGCGAGTGCCACCGCCTCCTCTCCGAGTTGCGTCCGCAGCCCGGCGTCCACCACCGGGGAGGGGGACTCCTCGATCACCTTCTGGTGGCGGCGCTGCAGCGAGCACTCGCGCTCGCCGAGGTGGATTGCGGTTCCGTGGGCGTCGGCCAGAATCTGAACCTCGATGTGGCGCGCACGGGCGAGGAAGCGTTCGATGAACACGCGATCGTCGCCGAACCCGGCCCTGGCCTCGCGGCGGGCCGACTCGAGCGCGGGCGCCAGCTCCTCGGGGGAATGCACCACGCGCATGCCGCGCCCGCCGCCGCCCGCCGCCGCCTTGACCAGCAGGGGGTAGTGGGCGGTGAGCGTCTGCGCCTCGGCCTCGGTGTAGCTCGGCACGACGGGCAGCCCGGCTCGTTGTGCGGCCTCCTTGGCTCGCAGCTTGTCGCCCATCAGCTCGCTCGCCTCGGGCGCCGGCCCCACGAACACCACGCCGGCCGCCGTGCACGCGCGGGCGAGCGCCGGGGTCTCGGACAGAAAGCCGTAGCCGGGATGCAGCGCCTGCGCTCCGGTTTGGCAACACGCCGCGATCAGCGCGTCGATCTCAAGGTAGGAGGAGATTGGCACCGCCTCGTCGGCCTCGTATACGTGTGGCGCGCGCTCGTCGGTCGGCGCGTAGACGGCGATCGACCGGATCCCGAGCCGGTCGAGCGTCCTGATCACGCGGCGCGCGATTTCGCCGCGGTTGGCGACCAGCACCCGTTCGAACATCAGCCGTGCCAGTCGACGGGTCCCGCGACCAGCGTGTGGCTGCCGAGCTCGCGCCCCAAGTGGGCCTGCAGGGCCCGCGAGCAGTCGATCAGCGCCGGTAGGTCGACGCCGGTCTGGACCCCGATCTCGTGCAGCATCGAAACGAGGTCCTCGGTCGCTATGTTGCCGGTCGCGCCGGGCGGGACGGGGCAGCCGCCGAGCTCGCCGAAGCTCGACTCGAACGAGCAGATGCCGGCCTGGAGCGCCGCGTACACGTTCGCTAGCCCCTGGCCGCGCGTGTTGTGGAAGTGCGCGGTCAGCTCGACCGCTGGCAGCTGGTTGCCCGCGGCATCGAAGAACTCGTGAACCTGGT
>JBPCQU010000124.1:0-2619 GCA_050997795.1 Solirubrobacteraceae bacterium
GGACCAGGCCGCCCGCGGTCACCCGCACGGGACCGAGCCGGTCCTCGGCGTCGGCGCCGCGGCGGGCGTCGGAGTAGTCGTTTGACAAGTTCGTCCCCACCTGGATGAAGACCGCCCCCAGCAGCGCGGCGAGGAAGCGCAGCGGGTGAAAGACGTGTGCGTAGCCGGCCAGGGCCGTACCCACGAGCACCGGAGCGACCCCCGCCGGCAGCGTTCGCGGGCGCGCGGCCATCAGCCAGATCCTGATCCCGCTGGGGATCGCGGCGGCGGATCGGGCCACGGCTACGATCGCCGCGGGAACTTCGAGAAGTCGGCGGCCCGCTTCTCGAGGTAGGCGTCGCGGCCCTCCTGGGCCTCGTCGCTCATATAGAAGAGGAGGTTGGCGTCGTGCGCGAGCTGCTGGATCCCGGCCAGGCCGTCCTCGTCGGCGTTGAAGCTCGCCTTGAGCAGGCGCAGCGCGAACGGCGACAGCGCGAGCATCTCGCGGCACCACTGCACCGTCTCGTCCTCCAGGCGGGCAAGCGGCACGACCGCGTTGACCAGACCCATCGCCAGTGCCTGCTGGGCGTCGTATTGGCGGCACAGGAACCAGATCTCCTTGGCCTTCTTGGGCCCGACCAGTCGCGAGAGCACGCTCGCCCCGAAGCCGCCGTCAAACGAGCCGACCCGGGGGCCGCTCTGCCCGAAGCGCGCGTTGTCGGCCGCGATCGTCAGGTCACAGACAACATGCAAAACGTGGCCGCCGCCTACCGCGTAGCCCGCGACCATCGCCACGACCGGCTTGGGCAGGCGGCGGATCTGGACGTGCAGGTCGGTGACGTGGAAGCTGCCCACGCCCTGCTGCGCCCCGGCGTCGGCCGGGTCGGCTCCGGCCACGTAGCCGCCGCGTGCTCCGCGCACCCGTTGGTCGCCTCCGGAGCAGAAGGCCTCGGGGCCTTCGCCGGTCAGGATCACCACGCCGACGCTCTGGTCCTCGCGGGCGCGCTCGAAGGCGTCGGACAGCTCGATCACGGTCTCGGGCCGGAAGGCGTTGCGAACCTCGGGACGATCGATCGTGATCTTGGCGATGCCCGCGTTCTCGCCCGATGACGTTTCGTAGCGAATGTCGGTGTAGTCGGCCGCCGCCTGCCACTGCACAGCCACAGTTGACCCTCCTGCTCAGACGTTCAGGGCGCCTGAGACTACCGTTTCATCCGTGTCCTTCTGGATCCACCTCGCCGCGGCCAGACACCCCGACCGGATTGCCATCGAGGGTCCCGAGCGCAGCCTCACCTATGCCGAGCTCTCGAAAGCCGCGATCTCCGCCGCCTACGGCATCGAGCGGCTCGGCGCCGAGCCCGGCGCCCGGGTGGCGCTGGCCCTCCCAGCCCCCGAGGAGCTCGTCATCGCGCTGCACGGCTGCCTCCTCGCCGGCCATCCGGCGGTGCCGGTCGACCTGCGCCTGACCGAGGCCGAGCGTGCACAGCGCCTGGCCGGGGCCAGCGTGGTGGTGTCCGAGCCGCCGCTGGGGTCGTGCGGGCCTGCCCGATCCTTTGCCGCAGATCAGACCGTGGCGGTGATGCACACATCGGGGACGGCGGCCGCCCCGAAGGCGGTCGAGCTCAGTCACGCCAACTTCGAGGCCAGCGCGCTCGGCTCGGCCGTGGCGCTCGGACTCGACCCGGCCGAGCGTTGGCTGTGCCCGATGCCGCTGACCCACGTCGGCGGGCTCTCGATCCCGGTCCGCAGCGCGATCTACGCCACCACGGCGGTGCTGCACGGGCGCTTTGACACCAAAGCGGTGCTGGGCGAGCTGATGGATCCGGCGCGGCGGATCACGATCGTCTCGCTGGTGCCAACGATGCTGGCGCGGCTGCTTGACGCCGCCCTCGAGCGTCCGCCGACCCTGCGCTGGGCGCTGCTCGGCGGAGGCCCGATTGCCCCGGCGCTGCTGGCCCGCGCGCACGACGCCGGCGTCCCAGTGGCGCCGACCTACGGGATGACCGAGGCGTGCTCGCAGATCGCCACCTTCGGCTGGCCGCTGCCCGGGGTCGAGGTACGGATTGCCGGCGGCGGGGAGGTGTGGGTGCGCGGTCCGATCGTCTCGACGGGCGCGCTCGCCGCCGACGGCTGGCTGCACACCGGCGACCTCGGACGCTTCGACGAGCGCTCGCGGCTGGAGATCATCGGCCGCGAGGCCGACACGATCGTCACCGGGGGCGAGAACGTGGCCCCGATCGAGGTCGAGGCGGCGCTGCTCGAGCACCACGCGGTCACCGACGTCGCCGTGTTCGGGCGCCCGGACCCGGAGTGGGGGGAGGCAGTGGTGGCCCAGGTGGTCCTCAGGGGCGACCCCGTGCAGGAGGCGGAGCTGCGCGAGCACTGCGCGGCGCGCCTGGCGCCGTTCAAGGTCCCCAAGCGTGTCGAGTTCGTGCCTAGCGTCCCGCGGGGGGTGACCGGCAAGCTGTTGCGGCGGGAGCTGACCTGATCGAGGAAGCCATGTCACATCGATCGACGTCACATCATTCGCCGTGATCAAGCGTATGATCGTCGTGTGCCAGCCGAGCTCACGATCGAGCAGCTCGCCGCGCAGTCGGGGATGTCGGTTCGCAACATCCGCTCCCACCAGGCCCGAGGCCT
>JBPCQU010000134.1:0-3860 GCA_050997795.1 Solirubrobacteraceae bacterium
AGCCACTGTCGCCAGCGCGACCAGCTCGATGCCGTCGACCGCGGTGGCGGCCCCCAGGGCCTGGGTGAGCTTGTAGTCCACGGCGGTCCCGCACAGCCCCTCGAAGGGGTATCCGCACACGGCCGGATGCACGATCGGGCAGTCGGGCAACTCGCCGTCGGCGCGCGGCGCATGATGGTCTGAGACGACTACATCGACGCCGCAGGCGCGCGCCGCCGCCACCTCCTCGACCGCGGTGATCGCGCAATCGACGGTCACGATCAGCGCCGTTCCCCGGTCTGCGAGCCGCTGCACGGTCTCGAGCGTCAGCCCGTAGCCGTCCTCGAGGCGACTGGGCAAGAACCAGCCCACGTTCGCGCCCAGCGCGCGCAGCGCGCGAATCGTGATCGCCGTCGCACAGATGCCGTCCACGTCGTAATCGCCGTGGACGGTGATCCGGCCGCCGCCGGCGATGTGGCGGCGGATCAGCTCGAGGGATCGGTCGATCCCGGCGAACCGATCGGGATCATGGGAGTCCCGCGCCTGCAGGAACGCCCGCGCCTCGTCCGGTCGCGCCAGTCCCCGGCGGACCAGGATCTGCGCGAGGACGTGGCCGATCCCGAGCTCGCGCTCGAGCGCCAGCGACGCCCCGAGCTCGTACCCGGGGATCACCAGGCGGGGCACGGGAGGATCCGCCGCCGCGGTGACGATGAGCTCGGGCGCCCCGGAGTCAATCAGCCCCGGTGTCGCCGCGTCGCGATCGGTGAGCAGGGCAGCCTCGGGCATGGCGGCAGGCTAGGCGGACGCCCAGACGGATCAGCTGACACGTGCGTCGCGCGAGGCCCGCGCCGCGAGCCCTACTCTCTGACCAGGCGCTCCCGGCGGGCCCCTTCGAGGTACACCAGCGCCATCCCGATCAGTGCCCCGGGAATCGCGTCGAGCGCCGTCGTCAAATCGGTGGCGTGGCGTCCGGGGATGCTGAAGCCGTTGACGAGCAGCCCGAACAGCGCCGCGCCGATGAGCGCGCCGATGAACGCGCCGACGATCCCGCCCCAGTAGCGGTCGGGCAGCCAGATCGCGAAGTGCCACAGCGCGAGGCCCATCATCACCCAGGCGAGCATCCCCATCAGCGGCGTCTTCCGTGGCGGCGGTTGCGCGACTTGGGCTTTGCCGAGGGCTTGGGCTTGCGCACCGGCGAGACGCCCTCGTTCTCGGCCAGGTCAGGTGCACGCTCGAACCCGTCCCCGCCCTCGGCGAGTTCGGGGGCAGGCTCGAACCCGTCCCCATCCTCGGCGGGTTCGGAGGCACGCTCGATCGGCGCCGGGGAGGCCTGCGGCTCACGATCCTTGGGCTTGGGCTTGGGCCTGGGCTTGGCCTTGGGCGCGGCGGTCCCGCTGGTGTGCGCCAGGCGCTTGGTCAGCGTCGAGGTGTGGCGCGCGGGCTCGGCCTCCTCTTCGGCGATTTCGCGCTTCATCTGCTCGAACTCGGCCGCCGTGACATTGTCGGGCTCGGGAGTGGTGATCCTGCCGGCGCGGCGGCGCACGCGCTCGCGCGCGGGCTCGACATCGGCGCCGACCGCGGCGTACGCGGGGACCCCGCCCTGCTCGGCCTCGATCCGGTGCCGGCGCGAGCGGTAGACGGCCTCGCGCTCCTTCCAATGTGTCAGTACGGGCGAGGCGATGAAAATCGACGAGTAGGCGCCCGACGCGACCCCGATCAGAAGCGCGAACGCGAAGTCCTTCAGCGTCGAGCCGCCGAAGAGCAGCAACGCGAGGATCGGCATCAGGGTGCACGAGGTGGTGGCGATCGACCGCGTCAAGACCTCACTCATCGAGCGGTTGACGATCTGCGAGAACGCGGCCCGCGGCATCCGGGGGATGTTCTCGCGCACCCGGTCGAAGACGATGATCGTGTCGTAGAGGGAGTACCCCAAGATCGTCAGCAACGCGGCCACCGTCGATGTCGTCACCTCCCGGCCGGTCAGCGAGTAGACGCCGCTGGTGATCAACACGTCGTGCATCAGCGCGATCAGCACCGGGACGGCGAACTTCCACTCGAAGCGCAGCGCGACGTAGGCCGAGATCACGATCAGCGAAGCGATGATCGCGATCACGGCGCTGTTGGCGACGGTCTGGCCGAACGTCGGCCCGACCGAACTCGCCGACCACGCCCGCGGCCCGACTCCGTAACGGACGTCGAGTGCGGTGCGGACCGCTCTGAGCTTCGCCGGCTGCAGCTGCTTGGCGGAGATCTGGAAGACGTTCTTGGCGTTGGTGACCTTCTGCACCTCGGGGGTGGCAGCACCGGCGGCGGCGACGACCGAGCTGACCTGCGGTGCGGTCGCCGGGCGCGTGAGGGTGACCTTGATCCGGGTGCCGGAGGTGAAGTCGATCCCGAGGTTCAGCCCGCGGCCGCCGATCGCCAGCGCCCCGACCAGCAGGATCACGCCCGACATCGAGAAGAAGTACCTCGAAGCGCCCATGAAGTCAAAGCTCCAGGCGCGCTTTTTGCCCCCCGCCCCGAGCGCCGACGGCCGCGCGATCGTGCGCGAGTCCCCCATCGTCATCAGGATCGCCTGGGTCGCGAGCACGGCGGTGAACAGCGACACGATCACGCCGATCCCGAGCGTGAAGGCGAAGCCCTTCACTTCGGCGGTGGCGAGCACGAACAGGATGAACGCGGTCATGATCGTGACCACGTTGGCGTCGATGATCGCCGTCAAGCCCTTCTTGTAGCCGGTCACGATCCCCGAGCGGATCGAGCGCCCGGCGCGAATCTCCTCCTTGACGCGCTCGAAGATCACGATGTTGGCGTCCGCCGCAACGCCAATCGTGAGGATCAAGCCGGCGATCCCGGGCAACGTCAAGGTGATCGGGATCAGCTTGATCAGCGCGTAGAAGTAGAGCGCGTAGACCGCCAGCGCCGCCGTGGCGATCACTCCGAGGACTCGGTAGTAGGCGATCAGGAACAGCGCGACCACGAGCAGTCCGACCGCGCCGGCCACCAGGCCCTGGTGCAGCGACTGCTGGCCGAGGGTCGCCGACACGTCGGACTCGGAGATCAGCTTCAAGTTGATCGGCAGCGCGCCGAGACGCAGCTGGGTCGCGAGATCCTGCGCGGAGGTGCTGGTGAAGCCGCCGGTGATGTCGGCGCCGCCACCGCCGGTGATCCCATCTGGGTAGGTCCTGAAGTCGATCGACGGGACCGTGATCAGGTTCTTGTCCAGCGCGACCGCGAAGTGCTGGTTCAGGGACTGGTGAAAGCCGCTTATGAGCTGACCGCGCCTGGCGATCTGCCCGGTCACGTTCTGGAACTTGGTCGCGCCCGCCGAGCCGAAGCCGAACGTGACGTCGGGGTTGCCCGCCTGGTCGGTCGACGCCTGCGGGTTGGTGATGTCCTTGCCGAACAGCGCGACGTGGTCCTTGAGCACGAAGAACTGCGCCGAAGGGTTGGTGAAGGTCGTGCGCTGACTGGCCGTCGGAGGGGCGGCCAGCAGCACGACGGTGCCCTGCGGGACGACCAGCTGCTGGCCGTCGGAGACCTTGACCCCGGGCAGCAGCGAGGAAGCGATGTCCTGCGCGATCAGCTGCGGATTGGTGCTGGTCTCGTCGACGGGCTGGCGCAGCAGCATGCAGTGCGCGCCCGGCGTCGGAGTCGTGCGCTGATCGGAGGCGACCGTGGCGCACGCCGCGCTCCCCGGCGCGCCGAACAGGTAGTACTCGTCGCCCTTGCGGGCGTTGTCCGAGCTCACCGACGGGGGCTGCCGAGAGGCGAGCTTGACCGCCTGGTAGAGCGGCAGGCTGCCGGCCCCCGGGTTTCCCGGTGCGGCCGATCCGACGCCCTGGCTGATCTGGATCGCGCTCGGATCCTGGATCTGAAGC
>JBPCQU010000145.1:0-6535 GCA_050997795.1 Solirubrobacteraceae bacterium
GTGCTCGGGGCGGCGCGCGGCGCCGGGCCGGGCGGCCGCGCGGCAGGCGCGGCGGCAACACGCGCGCGAATCAGGCGCTGGCGCTGGTGCGCTCGCAGCCGGGGATCACGATCCCCCAGATCGCCGAGTCGCTCAAGATCGAGCCCAATTACCTGTACCGGGTGATGCCCAAGCTCGTCAAGGACGGGCAGGTCAAGCGCGACGGCACAGGCTGGCACCCCGCTAACGCCGCCTAGGGGCGTTCGTCTCAGATCAGGCCGAGCTGCTTGACCGCGTCGCGCTCCTCGCCGAGCTCCTTGACGGTGGCGTCGATGCGCGAGCGGGAGAAGTCATCGGACTCGAGACCCTGCACGACGCTGTACTCGCCTCCCGAGCAGGTGCACGGGTAACCGGAGAAGATCCCCTCCGTGACTCCGTAGGACCCGTCGGATGAGACCGCCATCGAAACCCAGTCGCCTTCCGGCGTCCCGAGTACCCAGTCGCGAACGTGGTCGACCGCGGCGTTGGCCGCCGAGGCCGCGCTGGAAGCCCCACGGGCTTCGATGATCGCCGCACCACGCTTCTGCACGGTCGGGATGAAGTCGTCCTCGATCCACGCCTGGTCACCGATCGCCTCGGCCGCGCTCGAGCCCTTGACCTTGGCGTGAAACACGTCCGGATACTGGGTGGCTGAGTGATTGCCCCAGATCGTCATATTCGTGACCTCGCTGACCTGGGCGCCGGTCTTCCTGGCCACCTGCGCGATCGCGCGGTTGTGGTCGAGCCGCATCATCGCGGTGAAGCGCTCACGCGGAATGTCGGGCGCGTTGCTCTGTGCGATCAGGCAGTTGGTGTTGGCCGGGTTACCGACCACCAGCACCTTGATGCCTGAGGCCGCGTGGTGATTGAGCGCCTCCCCCTGCGGCTTGAAGATGCCTCCGTTGGCCTCGAGCAGGTCACCACGCTCCATGCCCTTGGTTCGCGGACGTGCGCCCACCAGCAGCGCGATGTCGGCGCCGTCGAAGGCCTGGTTCGGGTCATCGTGGATGTCGATCCCGGCGAGCAGGGGAAAGGCGCAGTCGTCGAGCTCCATCGCGGTGCCCTCAGCCGCCTTCACCGCGTCAGGAATCTCGAGCAGCGACAGGTGGACCCGCGTATCCGGTCCCAGCAGCTGTCCGCTGGCGATCCGGAACAGGATCGCGTATCCGATCTGACCGGCGGCGCCCGTCACTGCCACTTTTACTTGAGATGTGTTGTTCATTGAAGCCCTTCCTTCTCTGATCGCGCCTGGCTCGTGAGGAGCGCCTGATCGTTCGATGCTATAGGTGGTCGAGCCCGTACACGTGTTCAAGCTTGCGCTTGAGGTAGGTGGTGAACGGCCGCACCGAGATCGGACCGCCGGCCTCGCGCTGCAGCAGCTCGGCGGTGGTGAACTTGGAGCCGTGACGGTGGACGTGCTCGCGCAGCCACTCGCGCAGCGGCGCAAGCTCGCCGGCCGCGAGCCGATCGTCGAGCTGCGGCAGATCGGCGTGTGCCTGCTCCCAGAGCTGGCCGGCGATCAGGTTCCCGAGCGCGTAGGTAGGGAAGTATCCGATCAACCCGGCCGACCAGTGCACGTCCTGGAGCACGCCGTCAGCGTCGTCGGTGACCTCCATCCCGAACAGCTCCGCAAAGCTCGAGTTCCACGCTTCGGGAAGGTCCTGGACCGCCAGCGTGCCGTCGATCAACCGCTGCTCGAGCTCGAATCGCAGCACGATGTGCAGCGCGTAGGTCATCTCATCTGACTCGACCCGGATGTAGGAGGGCTTGACGCGGTTGACGGCGGCGTACAGCGCGTCGACGTCGAGGCTGGCTAGCGAACCCCCGAGCAGCGCGGCGATCCGCGGCGCCAGCACGCTGCAGAAGGGGCGGCCGCGGCCGACCATGTTCTCCCACAGCCTGCTTTGTGACTCGTGCATCCCGAGCGACTCGGCGGTGCCGAGCGGGCTGCGGGCCAGCGAGGGCGAAATACCCGCCTCGTAGAGCCCGTGCCCGCATTCGTGCATGGCGCCATACAGGCTGCTCGGAAAGTAGGTCTCATCCCAGCGCGTCGTGATCCGCACGTCGCCGCGGCCGATCCGGGTCGCGAACGGGTGCACGGTGTCGTCCATCCGCCAGCCGCTGGGGTCAAAGCCCATCATCCTCACCACCTCTGCAACCAGCGCACGCTGACGATCGATCGGACTGTGGCCGTGCAGAAGGCTGTCGTCGACCGCGTCGGCGGCGTCGGTGAGGCGCGTGATCACCGGTACGAGCTCCGACTTGAGCTCGTTGAACAGCTCCGCGACGGCGCGCGTCTTCATCTGCGGCTCGTAGTCGTCGAGCAGGACGTCGTAGGCGCAGTCATACCCATCCACTCCCCGGTGGCATTCCACGTAGCGACGGGCAAGGTCGACGTTGCGCTGCAGATACGGGGCGAAAGCCAAGAAGTCAGACGCGTCTCGAGCCGCGATCCACGCCTCCTGACCCACCGATGCAGCGTGGGCGAGCTCGGCGGCGAGCTCGGTCGGCACGCGCCGGGCTTTCTTCCACCTTCTGGTCACCAGGCGCACCAGGCATGCGTCATCAGAGGATGGCTCTGCACCACTCAGCTCCGAGGCCGCCCCCTCGAGCAGCCGGCCGGTCTCGTCGGCGACGAACAGCTCGTGACTGATCCGCTCGAGCGTGGCCAGTGAATCAGCTCGGCTGGCGCCTCCACGCGGCGGCATCATCGTCTGCTGATCCCAGCTGGCCAGCGAAGAAAGGTGGCGCAGATCGGACAGCTGGCCCATCCGTTCCTTCAATTCGTCAAGACGCTCTGTCATATGTCTCTCCTCGCTCGGCGCGGGCCACCGGCGGCGGCGGCGGCGTTCGCCTGTGCGACCATTGCAGGATGCCCAGACGCTCGGCTTCGATAAAGCTGATTGACCTGTTCGGATTCCGGATCGGCGTCGATGCGAGCTGGTTCGTGATCCTGTTTTTGCTGATCTTCATGCTCTCGGGGCCGTTTCGGGCGACGCTGCACAGTTCCGATGCGGTCGCGTACGCGACGATCGTCGTCAGCGTCCTGCTGCTGTTCGCGTCACTGATCGTGAACGAGCTCGGCCACGCGCTCGTGGCGCGCCGACAAGGAATCGAGGTCAAGAGAATCGATCTGTTTCTGTTCGGGGGACTTACCCAGATGAGCCGCGACGCGGCGTCACCCGGCGAGGATTTCAAGGTCGCGGTCGCCGGCCCACTCGCGACCCTGGGCGTGATCGTAGTGTGCCTCGCGCTCGATGTGGCCATCGTCGGCGCGCACCGTCTCACCCACGCGATCGTGCTCGAGTCAGACATCCGGATCACGCCGGTGCTGCTGGCCCTCAGCTGGCTCTTGCCGATGAACGTGTTGCTGCTGCTGTTCAACATCGTGCCGGCCTTCCCCCTCGACGGCGGCCGAATCGCGCGTTCGGTCGTGTGGCGCCTGACCGGCGAGAAGTCCCGCGGAACTCGGGTGGCAGCGAAGCTCGGGCAGGGCTTCGCCGTGATCCTCGCCGGAGTCGGGATCTGGCTGATGCTCTCCTACCACAGCTTCAGCGGGCTGTGGCTCGTCGCGATGTCGTTCCTGCTGGGGCAGTCCGCGCGCGGAGCACTTCTCTCCTCGGCTCTCACCGAGCGGATCGAGGGCGTTGTCGTCGCAGACATCATGGACGCTCATCCCGTGGCGATCCCGACCCAGACGCCGGTCAGCCAAGCACTCGACGAGTACTTTCTGCGCTACCAGTCGTCGTGGTTCCCGGTCGTCGATGAGTCCGGGCACTTCATCGGAATCGCGCGCCAGGAGCGCGCGCAGGCGTCCTATGACGGAGGCGAGGGCTGGCTCACGATCGGCGCGGTACTCGAATCCGACGAAGGGGGCAGCTGGCGCGTCGACGCCGACCGTCCGATCACCGAGCTCCTGTCCTCGGAGTCCCTCGGTCGTCTCGGCGCCCTGATGGCGGTCGACGGCGAGGGGGTGCTGCGCGGTGTGGTGACCGTCGAGCAGGTCCGGCGCGCGCTGCAGTCGGCGTTCGGGTCGCTGCCCGCGTAGGCCGGGGCCGCGAAGGGCCCAGCAAGCCCCCTCATTTATATTGTTCAGGTAGTGCCCTCTCACGACGTCTTGATCATCGGGGCCGGCCTCGCCGGTCAACGCGCGGGGCTGGCGGCGGCTCAGGCCGGCGCCACCGTGGCGATCGTCTCCAAGGTTCATCCCGTGCGCTCGCACTCGGTCGCCGCGGCCGGAGGCATCAATGCCGCGCTGAACCCCGAGGACACTTGGGAGTCACACGCGTACGACACGATCAAGGGCTCGGACTACCTCGGTGACCAGGACGCGATCGAGATCATGTGCCGCGAGGCCCCCGACGAGATCCTGTGGCTCGAGCACGCGGGGGTGACGTTTCACCGCAACGAGACCGGCCACCTCGGCACGCGGGCGTTCGGGGGCGCCTCGGCCGCCCGTACCTACTACGTGGCTGACATCACCGGCCACGCAATCCTGCACGTGCTCTACGAGCAGCTGATCAAGCACTCAGCCACGGTCGATCGCTACGAGGAGTGGTTCACCACCGATCTCCTCCAGGACGACGACGGCCGCTGCATCGGCGCGATCTGCCGCGACCTTCGTGACGGCCAGCTCCAGGTGTTCAACGCCAAGACCACGATCCTCGCCTGCGGCGGCGCGGGCCAGGCCTACAAACCGACCACCAACGGCCTGATCGTCACCGGCGACGGGATCGCGCAGGCCTACCGGATTGGCGCGAGGCTGATGGACATGGAGATGATCCAGTACCACCCGACCACGCTGGCCGGGAACGGTCTGCTGATCACCGAGGGGGCCCGCGGTGAGGGGGCGTGGCTGCTCAACGCGGAGGGCGATAGGTTCATGGAGAAATACGCGCCCAACAAGCTCGAGCTCGCCTCGCGCGACGTCGTTTCCCGCGCCGAGCAGACCGAGATCAACGAGGGCCGCGGCTTTCCCGACGGCACCGTCGCGCTCGACATCACGAAGGTGCCGCGCCGCCGCACGCTCGAGGCGCTGCGGGAGATCGTCAACATCGGCCGGGACTTCGCCGGGGTGGACATTACGCGAGAGCCGATCCACATCCACCCCGGTCAGCACTACATCATGGGCGGGGTCAAGACCGACTCCGACGGCCAGACCACTGTCGCCGGGCTGTACGCGGCGGGAGAAGTGGCCTGCGTTTCGGTGCACGGTGGCAACCGGCTGGGCGCCAACTCGCTGCTCGACACGCTGATCTTCGGACGCCGCTCTGGCGAGCACGCCGCCAAGCAGGCGATGGCGATGCCGATGCCGACCACGCCGGCGACCCGCGTCACCGACACCGAGGCCGCGATCCAGGCGATCATCGATCGTCCCGAGGGCGGCCGGCGGGTGGCGGCGATCAAGGACGAGCTCGGCGACGCGATGAACCGCTACGTCGCCGTTTTCCGCGATGCCGATGGCCTGCAGAAGGCCCGTGACGTCATTCGCCGGCTCAAGGAGGAGGCTCCCAAGGCCTCGATCGACGACCGTGGCATCGTCTTCAACCAGGACGTGATCGGCGCGATCGAGCTCGGCTACATGCTCGACTGCGCCGAGGCGACAGTCATCGCCGCGCAAGAGCGAAAGGAGTCGCGCGGGGCCCAGTTCCGGACCGACTTCCCCGAGCGCAACGACGAGGAGTGGCTCAAGCACATTGACGTCTCCGCCAACGGCGACGACGAGCCCAAGATCAGTTACTCGTCGGTGACGATCACCAAGTGGGAGCCCCAGGAAAGGACGTATTAGTGCCTGAGTACACGCTCCGCATCCGTAGGTTCGATCCTCAATCTGGAGAGGCTGCGTACTGGGACCAGCATCAGGTGCAGCTGGGAGAGCGCAACTCGGTGCTCGACGCGATCCTGAAGGTCCGCGACGAGGTCGACGGCTCGGTGGGGATCCGGTGCTCGTGTCAGCAGGCGATCTGCGGCTCGTGCGGGGTGCGGATGAACGGCCGCCCGGGGTTGGCGTGCAACACGCACCTGGAGGCGGCCGCGGCGCGCGGGGGCGGCGCGAGCACGGGCGAGCCCACGGCGGTGATCGAGGTCGAGCCGATGGGCAACATGCCGGTGATCCGCGACCTGATCGTCGACATGGACGCGGTTCACTGGAAGAAGATCGAGCGGGTCACGCCGTTCTTGATCAACAAGGAGCCGGTTCCCGAGCGTGAGTACATCGTCCCGCACGAGAACATGGTCGACATCACCCAGTCGATGGCCTGCATCCAGTGCGGTGCGTGCGTCTCGGATTGCCTCTCGATGGAGATCGACCCGCTGTTCATCGGGCCGGCCGCACTCGCCAAGGCCTATCGGTTCGTCGGGGACCCCCGTGACGCCGAGCACCGCGAGCGCCTGCTCGATCTGTCTGAGGACGAGCACGGGATCTATGACTGCACTCACTGCTTCAACTGCATCGACGCGTGCCCCAAGGATGTCGCGCCGATGAGTCAGATCATGCGCCTGCGACGCAAGGCCGGCT
>JBPCQU010000150.1:0-3345 GCA_050997795.1 Solirubrobacteraceae bacterium
ATCAAGGCCTACAGCACCCGCCACCTGGACCACCATCTCGAAACGCTGGAGCGGGCAGTGACCGAACGCGGGGGCGCCGTCCACTGGGCGTCTGACGCCGACGAGGCCACCGCGATCGTCGCGCGGCGGGTGCGGGAGACCGGGTCGCGCGAGGTCATCAAGGTCAAGTCGCTGACCACGGATGAGATCGACCTCAACGCCGCGCTGGCCGGCGAGGGAATCGCCGCGATCGAGACCGACCTGGCCGAGCTGATCGTCCAGCTGGGCCAGGATCGCCCCTCGCACATCCTGGTGCCGGCGATTCACCTCAACCGCGAGGAGATCGCACAGGTGTTTCGGCGCCACCTTCCCGGAGCTCAGGACCTCGGATCCGAGCCGGCTGCGCTGGCCGAGGCGGCGCGCCGCTACCTGCGCTCGAAGTTCCTCTCGGTTGGAGTCGGGGTCAGCGGAGCCAACTTCGCCGTAGCGGAGACCGGAACGGTGGGCGTCGTGGAGAGCGAAGGGAACGGCCGCATGTGCACGACGCTGCCCGACACCCTTATCACGTTGATGGGCATCGAGAAGGTCCTACCTCGGTTCGCCGACCTGGAGGTGATGCTGCAGCTGCTGCCTCGCTCATCCACCGGCGAGCGCATGAATCCCTACACCTCCATGTGGACCGGGGTGCACGACGGTGACGGTCCGCGCGCCTTCCACCTGGTTCTGCTGGACAATGGACGCACCGACGTGCTCGCCGACGAGGTGGGGCGCGACGCGCTGCACTGCATCCGCTGTAGCGTCTGCCTGAATGTGTGCCCGGTCTACGAGCGCACCGGCGGTCACGCTTACGGATCGATCTATCCCGGTCCGATCGGAGCGATCCTCGCGCCGCAGTTGAGCGCTCTGGACGAACACGCCGACCTGCCGTGGGCCAGCTCGTTGTGTGGCGCCTGCTACGAAGTCTGCCCGGTCAAGATCGACATCCCTTCCATCCTGGTGCACCTCAGGCGCCGGGTCGTCGCCCAGGGCGGCCCGGGTCACGGACGCCGGGATCCCGAGCGATTGGCGATGACGGCCCTCGGTAGCGTGTTTCTCTCGCGTCGCCGCTACGAAGCCGCCCAGCGAGCCGCCCGCGCCGGGGCTTGGCCGCTGTCACGGGATGGGCGGATCGAGCGCCGGCTGCCCGGGCCGCTCAGGGGTTGGACGGCGGTGCGGGACCTGCGCGCGCCCCCCGCGCAGACGTTCCGGGACTGGTGGCGCGAGCGCGAGGCCAGCCGATGAGCCAGACGCGCGAGGCGATTCTGGGCCGGATCCGGGAGGCGCTGCGCGACGTATCCGCCGACGAGCCGCGCCGGTGGAACGGCCCCGGGGGCCCCGGTGCAGCGGACGCCTACCGCCGGGGTCCGGCCGTCGGGGTGGCGGTCCTGGAAATGTTCGTCGAGCACACCTCGGACTACCGGGCCGAGTTGGTGCGCTGCCCCGGCGACGAGTCGGTAGCGCGGGAGGTCGCCCAGGCCTGCCGGCGCCACGGTGCCCGGCGGATCCTGGCCCCGACCGGGATCCCCCCAGCATGGCTGAGCCCGACGCTCACCTGGGTCACGGACGCGGTGGAGACCCCGCTCTCGATCGCCGCCCTCGATGCCGCCGACGGGGTGCTGAGCGGCGCCTGCGTCGCGATCGCCGAGACGGGAACGATCGCCCTCGATCACCGCGCAGATCAGGGACGCCGCGCGCTCACGCTGGTTCCCGACCTGCACCTGTGCGTGGTGCGCTGCGAGCAGGTGGTGGCGACCGTGCCCGAGGCCCTGGATCTTCTGCGTCCGGCCACGGCGGAGGGCCGGCCGATCACCCTCATATCCGGACCGTCGGCTACCTCTGACATCGAGCTCGAGCGCGTGGAGGGCGTGCACGGCCCGCGACGGCTCGTTGTCCTGCTGCGCGAGTAACCGAGCCCAGCCGGTCCCGTCGTTCACTCGAGCCGGGACAGCAGCGATCCCATTCGCGCCAGCGCCTCGCTCAGGTTGGCGCGCGAGTTCGCGTAGGAGACGCGTAGATGGTCGGCGCCCTGAGCGCCGAAGGCCGAGCCCGCGAGCACTGCAACCCCGGCCTCGTCGAGCAGCCTGTCGGCCAGGACGTCGGCTCCGATCGGCACTCCCGCCACGTTGGGGAAGGCGTAGAACGCTCCGCGAGGCAGGCGACACGAGACCCCGGGCAGCTCGTTGAGCCCGGCGATGACCAGGTCTCGGCGCGCCCGGAACTCCTGCACCATGGCGCTGACCTCGTCCTGGGGACCCTGCAGCGCGGCGATGCCGGCGTGCTGGATGAACGGAGGCACGCAGGATGTGGAGTTCACGAAGAATCGCGTCAGCGGCTCGACCAACCGCGCGGGCACGCACGCGTAACCGCACCGCCATCCCGTCATCGCGTAGGTCTTGGAGAGCCCGTCGAGTACGACTGTGCGGTCGAGCATCCCGTACGCGCTCGAGATCGACACGAACTCGTCCTCGTAGAGCAGCCGCGAGTAGACCTCGTCGGCGAGCACCCAGGCCGAGGTTTGGGCGATGAGGGTGGCGGCGGCGTGGAGCGCGTCCGCGGCTACGACGCCGCCGGTCGGATTGTGCGGCGAGTTGAAGATCACCAGCTTGGTCCGGTCGCTCAGCCGCGCGCCGAGCTCATCGACGTTGAAGCCGAAGTCGCTGTCCTCACGCAGGAGCAGCGGGACCGGCGTCGCCCCGGCCCAGCGGATTGCCGACTCGTAGATCGGAAAGCTCGGGTCCGGATAGACCACCTCGTCTCCCGGCTCGCATACGGCCAGGACGGTGAAGAACAGAAACGGCTTGGCACCGTTGCCGACCAGCACGCGCTCGGCCGGGATGCGAACACCGCGGGCCCGCGACATCTCAGCGGCGATCACGGACCGGAACTCGGGCAGCCCGGCACTCGGGCAGTAATGCGTGTGGCCGGATCGGACGGCGGCGAAGGCCGCCTCGCAGATGTGGTGCGGAGTTGCGAAGTCCGGCTCGCCGATCTCCAGGTGGATCACGTCACGCCCGAGGGCCTCGAGCTCGCGGGCGCGGGCCAGGACCGAGAAGGCTGACTCGGTGCCCAGCTCACCCACGCCGCGGGCGAGAGCAGGCAATCGGGCCGCACGCCGACTCGGAGGCTGCCCGGTTTGGCTCAGAGACTCGTCCGTTCTAGGCACGAATTGGGGTAATAACTAGCAAAACACCTAGCCCGTCCTGTATAGACGTGCCATGGCGGCACCCGATCGAGCTTACGCGTTTGCCAAGGCCCGCATTCTGGACGGTCGCTTCGCCGGCGGGGCGCTGATCACCGAGGGCAACGTGGCCGCCGCTCTCGGCGTCA